>JBHHWX010000026.1:0-22652 GCA_046756745.1 bacterium
AGATAAAAAGATATTCTTGGTTTTATGTTCATAGCAAAGCCTTACTTTCGGTTATGAACTCAGGGGTTTGTAGGAGCCACGGTGAAATCTAATTCCAACTTTGGACCGCTTTCCGAGCCATTCACTGTTGAACCAAACGCGACTCGAGATACGTTGAAACCAGGTGTAAAAGTGCGCATGACAAAACCGTGGTTCTCGACGTCTTGGCTTACCCATTGCTGGAACAAGAGCCTGAAAAGGGCAGTGAATTCTATGCGAGGCAGGGAAAGAGAAGCATCGGAAGGATTCACAACCGCCAAAATTGGTGTAAATGTAGAATCGATACGAATCGTGTTCGCAGGGTTGTATGTCTCTTGAAGTCGATTGATTTGAACCGTGATTCCATCAGTTGAAGATAGAGTATGGCCTGGTAAAACGGAGAGTTCCGGGATGACATTAAAATCAAGTTTTGCCTTATTGATCGTGGACTCTCGCGGAATGTTCGATAAATCGAATTTGATAACAAACTGATGACTAAAAATATTATCAACATACAAAGGACCTTGTGGCAGACCGACTAATTGCTTGACGATGAAGGCATCTTCAGCCACGTCTACAAAAACCCTATCGCTGGCAATACTGTCGCCATCAACAGTCAGCAGCAATTGCGGAAGACGGCTCTGATTGTTTTGCGAGAAAAACTCTTTGATAAAGGTGCTATTTTCAAAATCGATCAGAACGCCATGCTGCCTAAATAACGAAGTCGTGTCGCGAATGGCGTCTAACCCCATTTCATTAAGCTCAATTCTTACTGTTTCAACATCAACAGAGTCAATACCCGCGACCCCGCGATCTACAGAGAGCATCTCTACGCTGCCAATAGAGCTCGCTTCGTAAGCATCTCCAAAAGATTCGTCCGTCACAGTTGAATCGCCCCAATCAGACATCACATTATGAACCGTCGCCGTAAACCTGCCTTTCGTGTTTGTTTCGCCGAGTAAAGCATTCGTACGTAACAGTATCGTCGCTGTTCGAATGATCATGCTGTCAGGTATGTCCTCAAATTTCATAAGAATTCTTGTTTCGATATCTTGAAATGCGCCCAGCAGAAGAAATGGACTGCGACCTGTCACCGTTGTGGTGTCGCTAAACGCAACCTCCTGCATAGTACCGATAACAACGTTTGAAATGCTTCCTTTGTTATCGGGATCAAATCCATCATCCGGATTAAATCCCTGCACAGGTAAATCGCCACTACAAGAGCTTAACCCTACAAACAAGATGGGGAACAAAACGGACAACCTAAATACTCTCGATGCGAAAAGCCACATGCTTAAAATGAGACGCCTCCTTTTCGAAGATTTAGTTTTCTTTGACAACTTTTCCGGATTTTACAACAGTTTTAATTAAATTAACACCAAAATGGTAAGGAATATGCCGATAGTTGGGAACATCCCAGATGATTAAATCGGCTTCCTTACCTACTTCAAGAGTCCCCAACAAGTTCCCTTTATTCAAAGCTAACGCCGAATGATAGGTGGCCGCAGTGATCGCCTGTGCAGGAGTGAGTTTTAATTTTAAACAGGCCAGCGTCATCATAAAAGGCATGGATTCGGACATGCACGTACCGGGATTAAAGTCTGTTGCTAAAGCAATAGGTAATCCCATTTCCAACATCTCTTTTGCAGGAGCATATTTGCTTTTTCCGAGAAAAAAAACAGCGCCTGGTAACATCACCGGTACAACTTTTTCCTCAACGAGCTTTTTCCAGTCGTCCTCTTCCGAATGTTCCAAGTGATCGGCAGAAGTCACACCCATTTCAGCCGCAAGCGCCGTCCCCCCATTCCGAGTCAACTGGTCAGCATGAATCTTTAAATCAAAACCGAAATCTTTAGCTCCTGTCAAAACCGTGCGGGTCTCGCGCAGATTAAACACGCTGGTTTCACAGAAGATATCACAAAAAACAGCCAAATTTTCTTCCTTAACAAGCGGCATCATCTCGTTGATCAGCACATCAATGTAAAGAGATTTATTGCGGCGGTATTCAGGAGGTGTTTCATGTGCCCCTAAAAATGTCGGTACAAGCTCAACCGGATGACGCTTATTGGCCTCAGATATCACTTTCAGTGATTTGATCTCGTCCTCGACAGTGAGTCCATAACCACTTTTTGCCTCAATCGTCGTTGTGCCGAAAGCAAGGAATCTATCTAAACGTGGAAAAATAACCTGGATTAATTCCTCTTGTGAAGCCTTCCGTAAAGCTCGGACACTCGAGAGAATACCACCCCCAGCAGCGGCAATTTCTTCGTAAGATTTCCCGCCAACTCTCATCTCAAACTCATGCTCCCTTGTCCCGAAAAAAACAGGATGGGTATGGCAATCCACAAATCCAGGCGTCACGACTTTGCCGACAGCGTCGATCACCTGTGCACGCTTACTTAATGTCACTTTTGAGTTGACATCAGAGCTTTTCCCTATCCAAACAATTTTCCCGTTAGCAGCGGCAAGAGCGCCGTTTTCAAGACATATAAACTGAGCCGGTGTAAGATCCGAGTTTTGTAACGGAGTGGCTATTTCGTTGATATTTTTCAGTAAGAAGTCTGCTTCCACAATGTCTTTTGAAATTTACGCTTCATAAAACTTTTAGAGAAGGAATCGTGATGTTTTTTTCGGTGGCCGTTTGAATGGCCTCGTCATAGCCGGCATCCACGTGTCGTGCCACGCCAATACCGGGGTCATTCGTCAAGACCCGTTCCAAGCGCTCTGCCGCATCGTGCGTACCGTCAGCAACGATCACTTGGCCGGCATGGATTGAGTTGCCGATGCCCACTCCACCGCCGTGATGAACTGAAACCCATGACGCACCGGAGGCCGTATTCAGCAGGGCGTTCAAAACCGGCCAATCGGCTATCGCGTCAGAGCCATCTTTCATCCCTTCCGTTTCTCGATTGGGGGAAGCAACGGAACCGGTGTCAAGGTGATCGCGACCGATGACAATCGGCGCGCGAATCTCCCCATCCCTCACCAAATCATTGATCGCCATGCCGAATTTTGCGCGCTCTCCATAACCCAACCAACAAATTCTTGCAGGCAGTCCTTGAAACTTAATGTGTTGCTTGGCAAGGGTGATCCATCGATTTAGCGCTTTGTCTTCAGGAAAAAGCCGGAGTACTAAGTCGTCGATTTTAAGAATATCGTTTTCATCTCCGGATAAAGCAGCCCAGCGAAAGGGCCCTTTCCCCATGCAAAAAAGCGGTCGAATATAAGCTGGCACAAACCCGGGAAAATCAAAAGCATTTTTCAAGCCGGCCTTATACGCCTGACCGCGAAGATTATTTCCATAATCAAAAGTCACAGCGCCCATTTTTTGCAAGTCTAACATCGCCTGCACATGAGTGACCATCGAATCATATGCCTTGCTGATATATTTCTCAGGATGACTTTTCCGTAACGTTAAGGCTTCCTCATATGTCATTCCGGCCGGGACATACCCATTAAGCTCATCGTGGGCTGAGGTTTGGTCTGTAAGAATATCCGGAACAATATTGCGTTTAATTAACTCCGGCAAAACTTCAGCGCAATTTCCAACGTACCCAACAGAAAGAGGCTGACGTTTTTTTTGTGCATCTAAGACGAAAGCCAATGCTTCGTCGAGATTATCCGTTAGTCGATGGCAATAATTGCTTGTTATGCGTCGCTCGATTCGGCGGCGATCGACGTCAATTCCCAGAAAAACAGCGCCGTTCATAGTTGCAGCTAACGGCTGTGCCCCACCCATACCTCCTAATCCTCCAGAAACCAGCAGTTTACCACTTAGGTCGCCTTGAAAATGTTGTTCCCCGGCAGCAGCGAAAGTTTCATAGGTGCCTTGCACAATACCCTGTGTGCCAATATAAATCCAGCTTCCTGCCGTCATTTGGCCGTACATTATCAGTCCTCTATCCTCGAGATCTCGAAAATAAGCCGAGGTCGCCCATGCGGGAACCAACAATGAATTAGCGATTAAGACGCGGGGTGCAAAATGATGTGTACGAAATACACCTACCGGCTTCCCAGACTGAATCAATAAAGTCTCATCATTTTCTAATTCTTTGAGGGCGTTGATAATTTGATGGTAGCATTGCCAGTTCCGTGCAGCCCGACCCGTTCCGCCGTAAATAATCAAATCTTCGGGAGCTTCTGCTACTTCCGGGTCCAAGTTGTTCATCAGCATTCGCATCGCGGCTTCTTGTGCCCAACCTTTGCACGTTTTTCGTGTTCCTCTGGGCGCCTTTATTGGAGTATACTGAAAGCTCATTTAATTTACTCCTGTAATCCTAGCAACAAAAAAGCCGACTGCTAAAGAAACAATCGGCTGTAAAGACATGAAAAATAGGGTTCTACTCTTTATCTTGTTTTTCTTCGGCTTCTTTTTGTTTTTGTTTTTTCTCAGATTTTGCTTCCTGCCTGCTTTTTTGTTTTTCTAATTGAACGCCTTCAAAGCCAACTAATTCAAGTATTGCCATGTTGGCCCCATCGCCTTGCCTTTTTCCCAGCTTAATCACACGGGTGTAACCACCGTTACGATCTTCAAAGGACGGTGCAATTTCTTCAAAAAGATTGCGTACAATTTTTTTGTCTCTTATCGTGCGCAATACCTGACGCCTATCCGCCAAGGTTCCACGTTTCGCAAAAGTTATGAGCTTCTCGATTTTTATTCGCGCCTCTTTTGCTTTCTCAGTGGTCGTCATGATTTGTTTGTGTTCAAACAAAGCACTGGCGAGATTTGAAATAAGCGCTTTACGGTGGCTCGCGGTGCGGCCTAATTTTCTATGTATTTTTCTGTGTCTCATAATTCAACCCTGTTCGGCAGTATCGCCCTTTAAATACTTTTCAGTATCAATACCGAATTGCAGCCCTTTTTCATCCAAAATCTTAGTCAACTCTTGCAGCGATTTCCTTCCGAAGTTTCTGAACTTCAACATTTCCTGTTCATCCCTCTTTACGAGATCGCCAATTGTTTTAATATTTGCTGCCATTAAGCAGTTGTAGGACCGAACCGATAACTCCAATTCGTCAACAGGCATTTTTAGCAGCCGTCTTACCTTGAGAACTTCCTCATCCACCTCAACAGGCTCTTCTTCCTCAGGCTCAATATCGAAGTTGATAAAAATCTGGATATAATCTTTTAGAATTTTGGCGGCATAAGTGAGGGCGTCATCAGGGGTGATACTCCCGTCTGTTTTCACTTCCAGCAGAAGTTTTTCATAGTCTGTTCTATCGCCAAGACGGGTATTCTCAACGTGATAGGTCACATTTTTAATCGGAGTATAAATGGCATCAATCGGCACAGCGCCAATCGGCTGATCCGCTTGCTTATTGTTTTCAGCAGGAACATATCCGTGGCCACGCGAGATTCTCAATTCGATGTTAAAATCAGCTTCTTTATTTAAGGTCGCGATGTGTTTGTCGGGATTAAGTACCTCGAATTCTGTGGTGCCGTTTTGAATATCGCCAGCCTTAAACTCCCCTGGTCCTTTAATGTGGACCATCACTTTATCGGGTCTTTTGTTGAGGAGCTTGAATCGCACTTCTTTCAAATTGAGAACGATCTCAGAGACATCTTCAGTCACGCCTTTAATTGTTGACAATTCGTGCAAAACACTATCAACTTTGATCATCGTTATCGCTGCGCCAGGCAACGATGAGAGCAGGACTCTTCTTATGGCGTTACCTATGGTAACACCGAAGCCTCTTTCTAAAGGTTGAATAATGAACTTGCCATATGTATTGCTATAACTTGTTTCATCAATTTCAATGCCGTCTGGCATTTGTAAATTGGGCCAATTCATCAGGATTTTATCTCCGGGTTACTAACGTTATTTGGAATATAATTCAACTATCAAAGATTCATTTGCTTCAAGCGGAATATCGGCTCTGGTTGGGATGTTCAGCAAACTCCCTTTCATTCCTGCTTTATCTAAATCCAACCATGACAGTAACTTACCGTCACGCATCCGTTTCATTGAAGCATGAATAATCTCAAGTTTTTTACTTTTGTCTTTGACTCGGACCACATCCCCAGCTTTTAGGGTATAAGACGGAATATTGACCGGTTTGTCATTAACAAAAAAATGACGATGGAGAACCAACTGCCGCGCTGCCTTTCGGGAAGGGGCAAAACCAAGTCGATACACAATGTTATCTAATCTTCTCTCTAAAAGCTGAAGCAAAATTTCACTTGTAATTCCTTTTTGACGCTCGGCGCTGGTAAAAGTTCTTCGGAATTGCTTCTCTAATAACCCATACGTTCTACGAACTTTTTGTTTTTCTCGCAACTGAATCCCATACTCGGTTCTCTTGAATCGCCGCGCCGTGCCATGCTGGCCCGGGGCATAATTTCTCTTATCTAAGGGACACTTTGGAGAAGTACATTTCGAGCCTTTGAGAAAAAGCTTTTGCTCTTCTCTTCTACATAACCTGCAAACAGGTCCTACATATCTTGCCATTTACTCTGATAACCTCCGGATAGGATTCCTTAAACACGCCGTCGCTTTGGAGGACGGCACCCATTATGTGGAATGGGTGTCACATCCTTTATCGCAGTAATCTCGAGTCCTGTGGCTTGCAATGAACGTACAGCGGATTCTCTGCCAGCGCCAGGACCTTTAATGAGAACCTCTACTCGTTGAAGCCCTAATTCCATTGCCTCCTTGGCGGCAGACTCCGCCGATAATTGTGCCGCAAAAGGAGTGCTTTTTCTGGAGCCCTTAAAGCCGATTTTCCCTGCAGAAGCCCACGAAAGAACATTTCCATACTGATCGGTCAAAGTAATTATCGTATTGTTGAAGGTCGCTTTAATATGGGCGACACCATGGGCCTCAACTTTTTCTTTTTTCTTTGTTTTTTGTTTTTTCGGTGATGCCATGACTTTCAACCCTTATTCGATATGATTCATTCTGATCATTTTCTGCGTCCGCCAACAACCATTCTTCTCCCGCGGCGTGTACGGGCATTGGTGTGCGTCCTCTGTCCGCGAGAAGGCAAACCTCTTCTGTGACGTAAACCGCGGTAACATCCAATATCCATGAGACGCTTCACATTCATCGTAATCTCAGTGCGCAAAGCACCTTCAACCTTATAGTCCTTGGTGATCAAATTTCGAATTTTTGCGACATCTTCATTCGATAAATCTTTAACGCGGGTATCGGGACTCACCCCTGCTTCCTGCAAAATTTTTCTTGAGCTGGAAACTCCGATACCGAAAATATAGGTTAAACCAATTTCGACGCGTTTTTCTTTGGGTAAATCAACACCCGAAATTCTAGCCAAAGCAAAACCTCCACTTAAAATATTTATCCTTGTCTCTGTTTATGACGGGGGTTTTTGCAGATAACATAAAGACGCCCCTTTCTTCGCACGATCTTACAGTGATCACAAATCCGTTTTAAAGAAGATCTCACTTTCATTATTAATGACCTTATTTATAACGATAGACTATTCTACCGCGACTCAAATCGTAAGGTGAAAGCTCAAGAGTAACCTTGTCGCCAGGCAAAATCTTAATAAAATGCATTCTCATTTTTCCTGAGATATGGGCCAATACCATATGTCCGTTTTCTAACTCGACTTTGAAAGTCGCGTTTGGCAGCGTTTCAGTAATCGTCCCATCGACCTTTATTGGTTCTTCTTTTGCCATAAAAATATCAATTTAGGGTTAATATTTCCGGGGTTCCATTTCTGACGACAACCGTATGCTCAAAATGGGCAGAAGGGGATCGATCTTCTGTCACAACGGTCCAACCGTCAGATTGGGTTTCTACCTCATACCCCCCATAATTGACCATAGGCTCGATAGCCAGAACCATTCCGGGGCGCAGTCTCGGTCCCGAGTTCGGCGACCCATAGTTTGGAATTTGTGGGTCCTCATGAAGCTTTTTTCCGATACCATGACCAACTAAATCACGCACCACGGAGAACCCAGCCTCCTCGACCAGAACTTGAACGGTATGAGAAATATCGGATAGGCGTTTTCCTGCAATCGCCTTCTTGACTCCGGCTTGCAGCGCCTCACGCGTTACCTTCATGAGCCGTTTTTTCTCTGATGAAATCTCGCCGACAGCATAGGTATTGGCGCTATCCCCGAAGAAACCATCGCACTCAACTCCGATATCAACACTCACAATCTCACCCTCTCGCAAGACTCTTCTTCCCGGAATTCCGTGAACGACTTCATTTTCAACGGAGATACAACTGTTTGCGGGAAAGCCCCGGTAATTCTTGAAAGCCGGCCATGCGCCTTTTGAACGTACAAATTTTTCAACCTCTCTATCAATTGCAGCCGTTTCGACCCCAGGCTTGATCATATTCGCAACGATGTCAAAAGTCTCAACAACGATCTGGCAACTTTTCCTAATCGACTCAATTTCACGTTCACTTCTGATATGAATCATAGTTCTGCGAATTGCTTAATATTCATAGAAACAGTACATCTAATATCGTCGCCGTCCTTTGATCTTACCGCCGCCTTTCATAAATCCATCGTAATGTCGCATCAATAGATGTGATTCCAACTGCTGCAAGGTGTCTAAAGCCACACCAACGATGATTAACAAGGATGTGCCGCCATAAAACGCAGCAAAATTAAAAGAGACATTCACAAACCGGGTAATGATATATGGAAAAACAGCGATAATCGCCAAAAATATTGAGCCAGGCAAAGTAACTCGTGTCAAGATATTATCAATAAACTCGGCCGTTTTCTTCCCCGGTCGTACACCCGGAATAAATCCGCCATACTTTTTCATGTTATCCGCGACATCGACAGGATTAAAAGCGATCGCGGTATAAAAATACGTAAAAAATACAATGAGCATTCCGTAAATTATCCAGTACGCCAACGATTGAAAATCAAAGTATCCGGCAATCGTGTTCATCAGATCACTATTGGGGAAAAAAGTTAATGCTGTTTGGGGTACAAACATGATCGACTGTGCAAAAATGATCGGCATGACACCGGCTGTATTGACTCTCAGCGGTATGTGCGTGCTCTGCCCGCCATAGACCTTTCTGCCCACCACTCGCTTCGCATACTGGACAGGTATCTTTCTCGTCCCTTGAGTAAGCGCAACGACAGCGGCAATGGTCAAGACCATGAGACCGACCAAAACGGCTTCCGTTAACAAAGCCCGATTACCTGCACTGATTTGTTGGTACTCATCTAAAAGTGCGTTTGGAAAAGTAGCAATAATACCAACAAATATTATCAATGAAATGCCATTTCCAATACCACGCTCTGTGATCTGCTCGCCAAGCCACATAATAAAGACCGTCCCGGCGGTCAGAGTTACCATCGTTAAGAGTCGAAAGCCTAAACCTGGTTCGGGAACGACCGAAAGCTGCTGACTCGTTCGTATGCTCTCCAAAAAAACACTGACACCATAAGCCTGCATGCATGAGATTAAAACCGTTCCATAACGTGTGTATTGTGTAATTTTTTTGCGCCCTTCTTCCCCTTCTTTTTGCAGTTTTTGGAAGTAAGGAACAACAGCGCCAAGAAGTTGAATGATAATCGACGCGGAAATATACGGCATGATACCCAATGCAAAAAGCGTGGCCCTTCGAAACGCTCCGCCGGCAAAGAGATCGTAAAGGCTTAATAAGCCTCGACCTTGTGATGCTTCACTGAAAAATGCAAGCAAAGCCTCACTGTTAATTCCGGGGACTGGAATATGCCCTCCAATTCGATACACAACTAAAATCAGAAGCGTGAAGACAATTCTCTGCTTCAACTCCGGAATTTTAAAAACACTTTGAATGCCTTGCATCATAGGACGGTTATTTTCCCCCCGGCCTTTTCGATTTTTTCTTTTGCCGATGCACTAAAAGCGTGCGCGGACACATTCAGAGCTTTTTTTACCTCGCCATCACCCAATATTTTAACCGGAACTCCCTTTTTGCTCACCCTTCCACTCTCATACAAAGCGTCCGGCGTAATGGCGTCTAACTTATCAAGCTTTTCTAAGTCAGCGACATTAACGATTTGATATTCCTTCCGGAATATATTTGTAAAGCCCCGTTTCGGAAGGCGTCGCTGTAAAGGCATTTGTCCACCCTCAAACCAAGCACGTCGCTTGGAGCCGGAGCGCGATCTCTGACCTTTATGTCCCCTGCCAGAAGTTCCTCCGCTGCCGCTTCCCTGCCCCCTGCCAATTCTTTTCCGTTTCCGGGTCGAACCTTTAGCGCTTTTTAGTGTGCTTAAATCCAATTTTTCCCTCAATAATCAATCACAACTCTTCTACAACAACCAGATGACTTATTTTGTTAATCATACCCCGAATTTGTGGGGTATCATTATGTACAACCGAGTGATTCATCTTTCTCAGTCCCAAGGCCTCGACATTTCGCTTTTGTTTAAAATGTCGACCGATTGTACTCCTTGTCAATGTAATTTTCACCTGTTTCTTTTTTGCCATTCCTGTAATCCGTCAGATTAAACAGTTGTCTTATTGAAGACCTCATTTATCGTAAGCCCTCGTCTTCTCGCGATCAAAGGAAGCTCTAAAAGACTCGTCAGCGCTTGCATTGTCGCTTTAACGACATTGTGCATGTTAGATGAACCGAGTGTTTTTGTCAAAATATCCTGAATACCGGCGGCCTCGATAATGGCTCGCACAGCCCCGCCCGCGATCACCCCTGTACCTGCTGAAGCCGGTTTAAGAAAAACCTTTCCAGCTCCAAACTTTCCTTTAATCGCATGTGGGATAGTACCGTTAATTACCGGAACTCTCACCAAACTTTTCTTAGCATTTTCAGAGCCCTTTGTTATCGCACTCGTGACTTCATTGGCCTTACCGAGCCCGACCCCCACATGTCCTTTGCCATCTCCGATAACCACAATCGCGTTGAAACTAAAACGACGACCGCCCTTAACAACCTTAGCAACACGATTTATGTGAATGACACGCTCCTTTAAGTCCAATTCACTCGGGCTAATTTTTAAGATATTCTGCAATCAAATCTCCGGTTAATTCCAATTACCTTAAAATTTCAATCCATTTTCACGTGCGGCCTCGGCAAGGGCGCGTACACGGCCATGATACGTATAGCCGCCGCGATCAAAAACGGCTTTCTCGATTTTGAGTTTAGTTGCTTTCTCAGCGATAACTTTACCCACAAGCTTAGCTGCCGAAATCTTACCTTTTTCTTTAGAAGCCTGCTTCTGTAACTCGGGAGAAAGCGTGGAAACTCCTGTCAAAGTACGGTTATGAACGTCATCTATCAATTGGGCATAAATGTTGTTTGCGCTGCGAAAAACCGCCAAGCGTGGTTTTTCGGCCGTTCCTGAAACTTTTTTTCTGATATGAGCTTTTCTACGAACTCGTTTAGCCGTTTTTGTAATATACTTGTCGCGCATGATCTTATTCTCACAAAATTGCGTTGAACTATGCCGCTGTCTTACCAGCTTTTCTTCTTATGTATTCATCTTCATACTTAACCCCTTTGCCTTTATAAGGCTCCGGCGGTCTGAACGAACGGATTTTCGCTGCGACCCTTCCAACTAGCTCCTTATCAATTCCGCGGATACTTATATGAGTCGGATTGTCAACAGATATCGTTATTTCCTCAGGGGGAATGAATACAATCGGGTGAGAGTAACCAAGCTGTAAAACCAGTCTGTTATTTTTTAACTCGCCTTTGTAGCCCACGCCAACGATTTCAAGTTTCTTCTCAAAACCATGTGTTACGCCAAGCACCATATTATTTAAGAGAGATCGGTACAATCCATGCAAGGAACGATAAAGCTTGCTGTTGTTGGGGCGTGAGACCACTAATTGCCCATCCTTCGTCTCAATAGCTACAGATGAGTGAAACTCGCGAGTTAAACTTCCCTTGGGTCCCTTCACGGTAACGCTGCTATTTTTTATCAGTATATCAACGCTATCCGGTAAGTCGATGGGTTTTTTTCCTACTCGAGACACTTCACTCTCCCGCTTAATTTTCTACCAGACATAGCACACGAGCTCTCCACCCACATTTAGCTTTCGAGCGTCTCGGTCGGAAATAACACCTCGCGGTGTCGACAAGATCGCTATCCCAAAATTGTTGAAAACTCTCGGCATATTTTTACTACCTACATACTTTCTCAGGCCGGGTGTGCTCACTCTTTTCAATCCATTAATCACGCTGTTTCCTAATTCATCATATTTTAGATAGATACGGATCAGACCTGTTTTCCCATCGTCGATTAACAGATAATCTTTGATATAACCATACTCTTTTAAAATCTTTGTCATCTGTTTTTTAAAATTCGAAGCAGGGATATCAACCTTGGTGTGGCTCGCCCTTGTTGCATTACGAATCCGTGTCAAATAATCCGCGATGACATCTGTCATACTCATATAGCAATCGTCCTATATTTACCAGCTTGCCTTTGTTACGCCAGGTATTTTACCTTCCAGCGCGAGGTACCGAAAGCAGATTCGGCACAATCCAAATTTTCGTAAATATCCACGTGGTCGTCCGCACTGAAGGCATCGATTGTACTTGCGTACCTTAAATCTGGGCTCTCGTTTCTGCTTTGCTATCAGTGATTTTTTTGCCAACTCAAACCTCGCTTCGTTTTCTAATTCTGATTTCTTCGTTGAAACGGAATGCCAAACGCACGTAGGAGCTCGTAACTCTCCTCATCCGTTTTTGCCGTAGTCACAATAGAAATATTCATGCCTCGAATGCGGTCGACTTTATCGTAATCAATTTCCGGAAAAACAATCTGCTCCTTAATACCCAGAGAATAATTACCCCGACCATCAAACGAGCGTTCTGAAAGTCCTCGAAAATCTCTAATTCGGGGGATACCGACACTGATGAGGCGATCGAGAAACTCATACATTTTCCAACGCCGCAAAGTCACCTTACAGCCAATTTTATTCCCTTCCCGCAGCTTAAAATTTGAAATCGATTTTTTTGCAAAAGTAATAATAGGTTTCTGCCCCGCAATCACAGACAAATCCTCTAAAGATTTGTCTAACAACTTAGAGTCCTGTATGGCCTCGCCAACTCCCATATTCAGAACGATTTTCTCCAAACGCGGCACTTCCATGATATTCCTATAACCAAAACGGCTCGTTAATTCCGTAATGATGCCTTCCTGATAACTTTTCATTAATCGTGGTAAATATTCAGCCATTTTTTTTCTCGCGATCTAAATCATTTCTCCGCAATTCTTACAAACTTTCGCTTTTCTGCGAGATGCTTTGCCCTCATCGCCGATGATTTTCGTACCGCTTCGGGTAGGCGTATCGCATTTAGGACAAACAACCATCACGTTTGATATGTGGATAGCGGCTTCTTTTTTCACAATTCCACCCTGCGGCATGTTTTGTGTCGGCCGCATATGTCTACTTATAAAATTCACACCTTCTACAATAATGCGATTTTTTTGAGGGAACACCTTTAGGATTCGGCCTCGTTTGCCTTTATATTCTCCCGAAATCACCAATACTTGTTCATCTCGCCGAACATGCATGAATCAATCTCCAATTAAGTCTCTCACAATACTTCCGGAGCGAGCGAAACTATTTTCATAAACTGCTTCTCTCTCAACTCTCTTGCAACCGGACCGAAGATGCGCGTCCCCCGAGGCTCCCTCTGATCGTTTATCAATACAGCGGCATTTTCATCAAACCGGATGTAAGAACCGTCGCTGCGACGAATTTCCTTTTTTGTTCTCACGATAACAGCTCGACTCACTTCGCCTTTCTTAACGCCGCTTCCCGGAATTGCCGACTTCACAGATACCATGATTTCGTCGCCAACCCCGGCATATTTCCTTTTGGTTCCCCCCGAAACCATGATACACATCACTTTTTTTGCACCTGTGTTATCAGCCACAGCTAAGCGGGAATATTGCTGAATCATAATCCACCCGACACTCTTTCGGTTATTTTGCCTTTTCTATCACTTCGACCAAGCGCCATCTCTTCAATTTGCTGAGCGGCCGAGTCTCCATTATTCGAACCACATCGCCGACTTTACATTGGTTTTCTTCGTCATGAGCGATGAACTTTGAAGTCTTTCGAAAATATTTTTTGTATAAGGGGTGTCTCACCAATCTCTCAGTAGACACGACTATGCTTTTATCCATTTTACCTGATACGACCCGACCGGTTTTGGTCTTTCTTCTGCTTCGGGAGTCCATAAAATACCGTCTTATTTTTCTTTATCCATGTTTTCTTTCGTCTCACGAACATGTAACTCAAATTCGTGTAATACCGTTTTATAACGTGCGATATCTCTCTTAACTTCCCGCAACTTCAAGGGGTTATCTAACTGGTGCATCGCATGCTGGAATTTCAGATTAGAAAGCTCCTCGAGAGCATCCGCAAGCCTGATTTCGATTTCCGATTGATTCAATTCCGCTAATTCGTATGCTTTCATCGCTTATTCCCCATAATCAGCCTGACGCACAAACTTTGTCTGAAAAGGCAACTTATGTGAAGCCAACCGTAACGCTTCTTTAGCGAGCCCTTCACCGATACCTCCAAGCTCAAACAAGATACGCCCTGGCTTGACCACAGCGACCCAATACTCCGGCGACCCCTTGCCCTTTCCCATTCGTGTTTCCGCTGGTTTTTGAGTGACAGGCTTATCCGGGAAAATACGTATCCAGACTTTGCCGCCTCTCTTGATATGCCGGGTCATCGCAATTCTGGCCGCCTCAATTTGCCGTGCCGTGATCCATCCAGGATTCATCGCTTTCAAACCGTATTGACCGAAAGCCAACTTTGAACCACGAATCGCGAGTCCTTTCATGCGTCCGCGTTGCTGCTTGCGATATTTAACTCGTTTAGGCATTAACATGGTTACGCTCCTTGGATCCCTAAAACTTCACCTTTACAAATCCACACTTTGACTCCAATTGCACCGTGCTGAGTTTTTGCAGTAATTTTCGCATAATCGATATCTGCTCGTAAAGTATGTAAAGGTATTCTCCCATCTTTATAGTATTCACGACGCGCCATTTCCGCACCGCCTAATCGACCGGAGCAGGAAATCCGTACTCCCTCCGCTCCCATGCGCATGGTAGCCATAACGGCCTTTTTCATCACTCTTCGAAACGATATTTTCGCTTCTAATTGTCTCGCAACATTTTCGCCGACCAAATAAGCATCCAATTCGGGTTTTTTAATCTCGTTAATATTCAACTGAATATCCTTTTTTGTCAGTCGCTGCAACTCCTCTTTGAGCTTGTCGACCTCAGCGCCCTTGCGGCCTATCACAATACCAGGCCGTGCTGTGTGTATTGTCAATGTAATGCGTTGAGGGGTTCGCTCAATTTGTATCGAGGAAATTCCTGCATTTTGGAGCCTTTGGCGAATATATTTGCGCAGCATGAGATCCTCTTTTAACTTGGCTGGAAACTCACGCTCGTCATACCAGTTAGACTCCCACTGGCGTATGATTCCTAAACGCAAGCCTACGGGATGAGTCTTTTGTCCCAATCTGCCTCCATATTATTTAATATGTTACACCGATTCTTCGGCAACGACAATGGTAATATGGCACGTAGGGCGGCGCATTCTCATCGCGCGCCCCATGGATGCCGCACGAAACCTTTTGAATGAAAATCCTTTATCCACCCAAGCTTCTTTGACGATCAAATTCTCCGGATCTATTTTAGAACCCTCGTCGCTGTAATTTAGCATATTGGCAACAGCAGATCGTAAAGTTTTTTCCACAACTTGCGTGGATGCTTTGTGCGTGAAGTGTAATATGTTCAAAGCTTTATCGACTTGCTGCCCACGTATCAAATCGACTATTTGCCTGACCTTTCTGGGCGAACGTTTCACATATTTTGCACATGCGCGAGCTTCCATAATCAAATCTTGTTGTTTCCTATTTTACCTTTACTGATCGTTCAGCAGACTTTCCACCATGTCCCTTAAAAGTGCGAGTAGGAGAAAATTCACCGAGCTTATGTCCTACCATGTTTTCCGAAATAAACACTGGAATAAACTTGTTACCGTTATGAATCGCAAGTGTATGACCCACGAACTCAGGGGTAATTGTCGAACGTCTCGCCCAAGTTTTAATAACTTTCTTTTGATGAGTCCGCGCCATCTCACGAATACGCGCTAAGAGCTTCTCATCAACATAGGGACCTTTTTTAACAGAACGTGGCATATGTCTACCAAATTAGTTATTTTCGTTTACTGACAATATATGCATCCGAACGCTTTTTCTTGCGTGTTTTTCCGCCTTTTGCAGGCTTTCCCCAGGGAGAACACGGATGCCGTCCCCCCGAACTCTTACCCTCGCCTCCACCCATAGGATGGTCAACAGGATTCATCACAACGCCGCGAACATGCGGCCTCCTGCCTAACCACCTCGTACGACCGGCTTTACCGATAGAAACATTTTCATAATCGACGTTACCTACCTGCCCAATAGTCGCAAAACAAGCCTGGCGTACCACACGCACCTCGCCGGAAGGTAATTTCAGTTGCGCGTAGTCACCATCCTTGGCCATCAACTGCGCATAAGTACCCGCGCCACGCGCCAATTGACCGCCCTTCCCTTCGACAAGCTCAATGTTATGAATCAAGGTACCCAAAGGTATCTTCCGCAACGACATGGCATTGCCAACACGGATACCGGCTTCATCACCGGACATTAGCTCATCCCCCACTTTGAGACCTAAAGGAGCAATAATGTAACGTTTTTCTCCGTCACGATAATGCAATAAGGCGATATTGGCCGAGCGGTTGGGATCGTACTCAATTGAGGCGACTTTTGCAGGTATATTTCTCTTATTTCGCTTAAAATCGATAAGTCGATAGGCGCGCTTATGACCCCCGCCTCTAAATCGCAGCGTAATATGACCATGATTGTTTCTGCCGCCGGTTTTACTTAGAGGGCGCAACAACGATTTCTCAGGTTGAGTTTTTGTAATCTCATCGAAAGTGAGAACGGAACGGTGTCTTGTTCCGGGAGTCATCGCTCTATATTTTTTTATTGCCATACAATTTCCTTACGCTATTGCTCTTGAAAAAAGTCAATAGTATCTCCCTCTCTCAAAGTGACAATCGCCTTTTTCCAATCAGACCTCTTGCCATGTGTCATGCCGCGACGCGTATTCATTCTCTTGCTCTTGCCTTTTACATTGACCATACGTACACTGTCAACAGATACTGAGAATTTTACCTCAATAGCGTCTTTAATCTCAATTTTGTTCGCGTCGCGAGCGACCTCAAACGCGTATTTGCGATAGTCCTCTTGCAAGCCAAGCATTTTTTCAGTGAGCAGAGGCCTGATTAATAGCGAGCGTCCCGCTTTCATTTCTTATAAACTCCTGACAATTTATTCACTGCCGCTTTTTGAATCAGCAATCTTGTGCAATCCAACAAATCATAGGTCGACGCCATGGTTGCGACTCGTATTCGAAGCTTCGGAATATTTCTTCCGGCTCGCAGTACGTTTTCGTCATACTCATCAAGGAGAAGCAACGTTTTCTCGTTTTCAAAACCAAGCGCCCGCAGAATTCCATACATTTCTTTGGTCTTCGTTTTTTCAAGCTTAAAGTCTTCGACAACCGTGATCTGACCCTGCTTTGCCTTGTCCGAAAGCACTGAAATTCGCGCTAAGTTTTTCACTTTCTTCGGCAGCTTCATTTCATAACTTCGCGGCTGAGGACCAAACACGCGCCCACCGCCAACCCACAAAGGCGAACGAATCGTACCGGCTCTCGCAACACCCCGCCCTTTTTGTTTCCAAGGCTTTTTCCCGCCGCCACGTACCATCGAGCGTGTTTTTACGGACGCAGTCCCTTGCCGGGAATTCGCAGACTGAGCCTTAACGGCAAGATAAACCGCATGCTCATTCGGCTCAACACCAAAAACATGCTTCGGCAACTTAACCTTCTTACCCGACTCTTTGCCATCAGCATTAAAAATTGCGATTTCCATAAATATACTATTTATTTCTTAATTAAAAGAAGTCCACTATTGGGCCCAGGAATTGAGCCGGCAATAAGAAGGAGGTTTTTCTCAGGAAGAATCTTGACAAGCTTTCTTTTCTTGATTGTAATCCGTTCGTTTCCCATTCTCCCCGCCATCTTCATACCTTTAAATACGCGAGACGGGTACGAAGATTGGCCAACAGAGCCAGGCGCTCTCAAACGATCGCTTTGGCCATGCGTTTTCGGGCCTCCCCTAAAGCCATGTCTTTTCACAACACCTTGAAATCCCTTCCCTTTTGACCAACCGACAACTTCAACCAAGTCCCCTTCTTCAAAGACATCCACTTTCAGCTCATCGCCTATCTTGAGAGACTCCACATCATCGAAACTTTGAAACTCTCTAAGAAAGCGCTTGGGGGACACGTCTGCTTTTTTAAAGCGACCCATCTCAGGTTTAGAGGTATTTTTCTCCTTCTTGTCCTCGAAGGCAATTTGAACTGCGCTGTAGCCATCTTTTTTCTCGGTCTTAATTTGCATGACCGAACAAGGCCCAGCCTCAACGAGAGTCACGGCAATATTTTGACCAAACTCATCGAAAACGCGACTCATCCCAAGTTTCCTACCAATTAAACCGCTCATTCAATCCACCTATTGTACAGTCCATTCGCAAGCAAAACACTACACTTTGATTTCAACATCGACCCCAGCAGGGAGCTCCAATTTCATAAGAGCGTCCACCGTTTTCGGAGTTGAGTTCAAAATATCGATCAATCGCTTATGTATCCGAGTTTCAAATTGCTCTCGAGATTTCTTATCAACATGAGGAGAACGCAGAACAGTATAAAGAGATCGCTTCGTGGGCAACGGCACAGGCCCGGAAATAGCCGCGCCAGTGGCTTTTGCCGTTCTGATTATTTTATCGGTTGATTTATCAATCAACCGATGATCATATGCTTTTAATTTAATTCTAATTTTCTGCCCGACCATAGCTCAATCACTCGATTATTTCGGCAACAACACCAGCGCCAACGGTTCTGCCACCTTCACGAATAGCGAAACGAAGCCCATCTTCCATCGCAATCGGAGCTATCAACTCCACTTCCACATTGATGTTATCTCCTGGCATCACCATCTCGACGCCACCTTCGAGCTTAAGAATTCCGGTAACATCGGTCGTTCGAAAATAAAATTGCGGCCGGTAACCATTAAAGAAAGGAGTATGACGGCCACCCTCTTCTTTGGTTAACACATACACCTCTCCCTTAAACTTAGTGTGAGGCGTAATCGAATTAGGAGCGGCGACAACCATACCTCGCTCCAATTCATCTTTGTTTACGCCGCGCAACAACAAGCCAACATTATCACCAGCTTCGCCGTTGTCCAGGAGTTTGCGAAACATCTCTACACCCGTAACCACACTCTTTCTCTTCGCGCCCAGACCGACAATTTCTACCTCATCACCAGTCTTGATTTTTCCGCGCTCGACCCGACCCGTGCCAACCGTACCTCGTCCGGTAATACTAAAAACGTCCTCAACCGGCATCAAAAACGGTTTATCAATATCTCGCGTCGGCGTTGGCACATATTCATCAACCGCAGCCATTAACTCCATTATCGACTTTGTCTTTTCATCGTCATCAGGATTCGACAACGACTCAAGGGCGCTCCCCTTAATTATCGGAATATCGTCGCCGGGAAAGTTGTATTGACTCAACAACTCCCTGAGCTCTAACTCCACCAATTCCAACAACTCGGGATCGTCAACCATGTCAACTTTGTTCAAATAAACAACGATATAAGGAACCCCGACCTGGCGAGCCAGCAAGATATGCTCACGTGTCTGCGGCATCGGACCGTCGGCGGCGCTGACTACCAAAATCGCCCCATCCATTTGAGCCGCACCCGTAATCATATTCTTCACATAATCCGCATGCCCGGGACAATCAACATGAGCATAATGACGATTATTCGTTTCATACTCAACGTGAGCCGTGGCGATGGTGATTCCGCGCGCCTTTTCTTCCGGAGCATTGTCGATGGAATCAAAACTCGTATAATCCGCAAGACCCTTTTTATTTAAAATAAGGGTAATCGCCGAAGTTAAAGTGGTTTTACCATGATCGACGTGCCCGATTGTTCCGATATTGACATGCGGCTTAGTTCTTTCAAATTTCTGCTTGGACATGATAACTCCTCCACATTTAACAGATTTCTACAACACCTATAAAGCATTTCATAATTTGATACGCTACCTAAGAAACACCCACCTTCTCGAGAATCTTTTCAGAGACAGATTGCGGCGCAATCTCATATTGTGAAAACTGCATCGTAAAGATGGCTCGCCCTTGCGTCAGAGATCTCAGCGACGTCGCATAACCAAACATCTCACTCAACGGCGCCGACGCTGCAATGACCTGAGCATCTTTCCGGGGAACAATACCCTTAATCTTCCCGCGACGGCCATTCAGATCCCCCATCACTTCACCGAGATACTCCTCGGGTACGACCACTTCTACTTCCATAATAGGCTCCATCAAAACCGGATCAGCCTTTAGAGCAGCATTACGGAAAGCCATTGAACCGGCAATCTTAAACGCTATCTCAGAAGAATCCACATCATGATACGAACCATCGAGCAAAGTCACCTTAATATCAATTAATTCATAACCTGCAACAACCCCGTTAGACATCGCTTGCCTGATTCCATCAGCTACCGGCTTAATAAACTCTCTTGGAATCGCCGCACCGACGATCTTATTCACAAACTCAAACCCCTTTCCCGTCTCCGAAGGCTCAATCTCGATGACGACGTGGCCATACTGACCCCGGCCGCCACTTTGTCTCACAAACTTAGCCTCGGCCTGAGTCTTTCGCCTGATCGCCTCACGATACGCAACTTGCGGTCTGCCCACATTGGCGCCAACCTTAAATTCTCGCAACAAACGATCAACCAAAACATCCAAATGTAACTCGCCCATCCCGTAAATGATCGTCTGCCCGGTCTCGCTATCCACCTTTACCTGAAAAGTAGGATCTTCTTCGGCTAACTTAGCTAATGACTGAGCGAGCTTCTCCTGATCGGCCTTCGTTTTTGGCTCAATTGCAACCGCAATGACTGGCTCAGGAAAACTCATCGCCTCTAAAACGATCGGCTTGTTCTCAACAGCCAACGTGTCGCCGGTTTTTGTATTCTTAAAACCAACAGCGGCGACAATATCCCCGACAGACACTTCGGGAACGTCCTCCCGTTTATTCGCCGACATAAGCAAGAGCCGACCCAAGCGCTCTCTTTTTTTGGAATTCGTATTGAACACATAGGTACCGGCCTTGACCGAACCGGAATACACACGAAAATAAGTCAAGCGACCCACATAAGGATCTGTCATTATCTTAAATGCGAGAGCCGAAAAAGGCTCATCGATTGAAGGTTTCCTACTTATCACCGCCTCTGTTTTCGGATGATGCCCGAGGATATCAGGCATATCAACTGGGGAGGGAAGATAATCGAGAACAGAATCGAGCAAACGCTGAATTCCCTTATTCTTAAAAGCAGAGCCAAGCAAAACCGGCATGATACTTACATTTATCGTCGCTTCCCTGACAGCACGCATGATCTCTTTCTCGTCAATGTCCTCACCTTCGAGATACTTTTCCAGAAGCGAGTCATCATACTCCGATACCGCCTCCAACAAATGCGTACGATACTCAGAAGCCTTGTCCTTCAAATCTGCCGGGATATCTATTTCATCCCAAGTCGTTCCAAGATTTGCCTCGCTGTAAATCACAGCCTTCATTCTAATCAAATCGATCAAACCGACAAACATATCCCCCTCACCAATCGGAATCTGCACAGGAACGACGTTTGCGCCCAACCTTTCCTTAATCATTGCCAAGACGCCATAAAAATCAGATCCCACCCTATCCATCTTATTAATAAAAGCGATTCGAGGCACTTGATACTTATCAGCTTGCCGCCAAACTGTTTCCGATTGCGGCTCAACACCTCCAACCGCACAAAAAAGAGCAATCGCCCCGTCAAGAACACGCAACGATCGCTCAACCTCCACAGTAAAATCAACATGACCTGGAGTATCGATAATATTTATCCGGTGATTTTTCCAATCACACGTTATCGCTGCAGACGTTATCGTAATCCCCCGCTCTTTTTCTTGCTCCATCCAATCCATCGTAGCAGCGCCATCATGCACTTCACCCATGCGATGGATTTTGCCGGCATAAAACAAAATTCTCTCTGTCGTCGTCGTTTTGCCCGCATCGATATGGGCCATGATTCCAATATTTCTGGTTTTTTCCAATCCGTTTTTCATCTTAAAGCACAAAACCCTTTTTTACCGCTTCCATAAAAAGCTCTATATCATGAAAAAGGGAAGTTCAAAAAAACTAAAGCTTCCCTAACTATATTACTGCACTGATAAAACGTCACCGGCAGGCCCAACCATTACCACCGGAAGTGAGCAAAGGCCTTATTCGCCTCCGCCATCTTATGAGTGTCCTCCCGCTTCTTAATCGAACCGCCCTCCTTTTTCGAAGCCGAGATCAACTCATCAGCCAATTTTTCGGCCATCGACTTTCCCGCGCGCGCTTTAGCAAAACCAATGATCCACCTCAACGCTAACGCCTGCTTCCGATTGGCGCGGACTTCAATAGGTACCTGATAAGTCGCCCCCCCCACGCGTCGAGACCTGACTTCTAATATCGGCTTAACGTTTTCAAC
>JBHHWX010000027.1:0-22631 GCA_046756745.1 bacterium
TTTATATGAAAATTTTTTTTTGACGTTTGGGTTGGTTTTTAAATACTGAGTTTTTATTAAATTAAACATGAACGACCCGGGGGACTCTTGCGATTGGTACACTGCTTGCTTTAGCCGGTGGTGGAAACAAATTACCGGAGAGAAGCCATGGGAAAAATGCTCGTAATAGTGAAGTCTATCAGTGTGCTGTTTTCGATTTGTTTGTTGACGAGTGCAGCCGGGGCGGCCCATCCGTCGCAGGAGTTGGTTGTGCTCAGCCAAGCTGTTGGCGCTGTGATCGATGCGGCGGAAAACGACCGCTTTCATCTGTTCAGCCGGGATGTCGGTTTGATTGTGGCGAAGGTATACAAGAAAAACCGTGAGCAGTGGGTTCTGCATCTGTTAGGAGAAGCCGAGGGAACGTCTTGGATGTTAACACGTAAAATATCGTCTCAGCAAAGAGGCAGGCTTAAAAACCGAATTGCGCAAGCCAGTTTCCAAGAAAAGGGAAACTATCGGCAATTCGCAGAGCCTGTCATCAAAATCAAGCTTCCTGAAAAATCCGTCTTAGAATCTCCAAACAGAGTCAAGCTCGATGACGGCACCAAGCTCATCGGTAACATTGTAAAATGCACCGAGGAGTCCATCAGCTTTGTCACACTCAGTGGACTCGCGATGAATATTCCAGACGATAAAATTGTAGAAATTAAATGGTCGCAGGGTCGAATTGTGGCTGGCGAGTTTAGAAACTACGATCCCAATCACATCCGTCTCTTCTTCGGCCCAACTGGCCGCACCTTGCGCCAGGGCGAAGTGAACTTTTCGGATTTCTATGTCTTGTTTCCTACGCTTGCTGTGGGAGTGACGGACTTTTTTCAAATTGGCGGCGGCATTTCATTGATTCCGGGGGCGAGCACGCAGCTCTTATATATTTCTCCGAAGTTGCGCTTTTTACACCAGGACAAATTGGATATGGCCGCCGGCTTGTTGTATCTCGGGGTGCCGGGTGAAGGTGGAATCGGGACGGCTTATACAGCCGTGTCCCTGGGAAGTCCTCTTGGCGGGGTAACATTCGGCCTTGGTTTGCCCTTGAATAAAGAAGATCTGAATGTGGATGTTGCATTGCTCTTTGGGGCGGAAGTGCAAGTGTCGAATAAAGCAAAACTCATTACCGAAAACTGGCTTTTTGGAGGAGACTCGGAATCCTTTTTGCTGCTCTCAGGCGGCGTCCGGTTTATTGGCGAAAATCTCACCGTTGGATTAGGATTTGCCACGTCGCCGGAGATTCTGGACGAGTCGAATGGCTTTCCGTTTATCCCATGGTTGGATTTTTCTGTGAGTATCGGGAAATAGATTTTTTTAATATGAAAGGCTTGAAGGCAATGAAGCTAACTAGAACAATATTCTTAATTTTTACATTTGTAGTTTCGTTAGGCTGTAGTCCAAAGATTGGAGTTCACAAAACCGGATTTAGAGACATCGACACTGGCAAGGCGTGGATTCAAGGAGCGCAAACAGTCAGCACGTATGATGACGCCAGGAATGCGGCGATCAATAGGTTGCGAACGGGCAGCAGAATCCGGCTTAAAGCGACAAATTCGGACCTGCTCGATGCCAAGTTTTTGAGAAGCGAAGACGACCAAATTATCGTCAGTATCGATAGGGCCGAAAGGAGCGTTCCGGTGGCTGACATCGAAGCAATTTGGCTGCGACTCGGCTCGGCCGGAAGTGGGGCCAAGTGGGGAGCCATCAGCTTTGGGGTTCTCGGTATCCTGTCCGGCGTAACGCTGGATGGCCTTTGTAGAAACCTCGACGAGTCGGAAGACCCGGAAGGCTGTCCGCAGTTTATCTTCATCGGAGGACTTGCCGGAGCTGCCGGAGGCGCCCTTCTGGGAGCAGCGATAGGCGCAGCAACCCAGAGGTGGAGCCAGATTTATCCTTAGGCCGTTTTATGATATTATTTTTGACCTTGTGCATTTTTTTGTAAAAAAATATGACACCTTTTCTTTGGAAGATTGTTGTGAGACGTGAGACGTCAAACGTGAGACGCCCCCTTCCCCAACACCTGTTGCGAGGCACGTTTGACATCTCACGTTTCACGTTTGCCAGTGCGGCGGCGATGAAATCTTTTTCACGAATTTTATCTTACTGTGCGGTTCTCCTTTTGGTTTTTCGAGGCGCGCTTTTAGTGGCTGAAACAAACGATCCGGCGCACGTCATTGTAGTCAGCCGCGAAACCATCAAGCAGGCGATGCTGTTGCAAACAGGGTATGACCCAACCGTAACCACAAACGTGGGCCGCTTCCAGGCGGAAGTGATCTTGGAGCTGGCTCGCAATGCACAAAAGGGAAATCCCTACGGACCACCGTTGCTCATTCGACACGATCGTTGGTTTGGGGCGTTTTTGGAGGTCAACGGACTGACCGAAGAAAACGCTCCGAAATATGCAGTGCTTGCTAATCAGTACCGACAGGATCAACTCGTGGATTACCACCCAAACGTGATCAAAAAGGCAGACGACAGATTCCCGGAAAACGCTTTGAATGTGCAGGTGATCTGGCCGAAAACTCCGGAGCTGCCGGATCGATACTCCTTCGATGATACGTTATCGACTCCGAAGCTGAAAGTGACCAATCATCGCATGATCCGGTACCGGCTGCTTGATTTTGGCGATATGATCGTTTATGACGAAATCAGAGGTCTTAGCGGCCGGCCGACTTCCGGGCTGCTCGGAATGCTCTTCAAAATCGTAGGCGAAGGCCGTGTGGTTTGGTCTAAAATATCGATTTCTGCAGACGGCCTGCAAATCGTTCGAACGCATGCGAAGAAAGGACCGTTTTCGATCACGGAAACCGTGACTGTTCAGCCCGATGGCAGGGGGCAAAAAGGTCTGCCGGAAGACCGGCCGGATCTCATTGTGTTGGAGCATAAACTCAAGAAGAAAATGAAAATCAATTATCATAAATGGGACACGAGGTGACCGGGCTGCGAGTCGCTTCCAACTCAACAATGCTATTCGCACCAACCTGATATAAGATGATTTCGAGCGGATAGAAAAACCCAACGGATAAAAAACGTTTTCACCTTCTTCAAAATGCTTGCCGCCATCATGTTAGAAGCCCTGTACAAAAGAACTATTTTCTTAGCGAAGGCGTCCTCGCCGAGCGGCTTCTCTCCAAAATTTACGCCTCGAAAGCCCTCTGTGGGGACGCTTTCTGGCAAGTGAGCTTGGACTTTTCGGTCGCCCCTCTTGATGTTTTGCCGAAAAACTTTGCGATAAAAACACAATATGCAGATTTGCAGAACGGATTGGACTAACAGAATGGAATGCGTCTAGTGTGGTTATTGTTAATGTTAATTTCCGACTCGTATCCGTACGTTTCTCGGTCGATCCGGAGGCCTATCCGTGATTGGCGGATCATCCGCCTTCCATTTCTTGAAGTCGTATACCAGCGACTTGCCATTATAAGAAACGGTCATGACATTGTTCGACCATTGGATAATTTGGCCGTTTTCAGATTGCGTTTCCATGCGTTTGAATGGAAAGGGACAATCTCCTGGTTTTTCAAAACCGCAATAGTCATTTTTTTCGATAGTCACACCCTTCGATGTCGTATATGAATCTTCAGTTAAGAAAGCATATCGTTTGATCGCGGTTTTAAAATCCTCCTTTGAGTCGTAGTCTACCCCTTTCAAGGCGAACTCTACCGAGGCCGTCGTCTGATCCAACCTAATAGCGACAAAAACATTATTCAGCCTCTTGAAATGCCAACCGTCTTCGACGCTTTCGCTGTCCCACTTTTGGCTTTTTAGTCTTTCGTGGTAAATGGGTTTGTCACCGGTATCGACGAACAAGGCATTACGGAATTGCCGGCCCCCGTGACCGAGATAACGAGTCTCGGTTTTCTTGTTGAAATCACTGTCCTGAGATGCGTTAATCCAGAACCGAATAAACCTTCCGGGGCGATTGCCGCGCACGGTTGCTTGCCAGCCGCTATTGATGCCGCCGACATTTGAGCCGAGATTATAAAAAGGGGTGACATAATTCCATTTGCCTTTATCGCTGGCATTTTTTAGCGTTGAGTTGTGATTCTCTTTATGAAAGTGAAAGTAATCGTCTCTTTCATCTTTCAGGACGGCTAAATCGACCAGAAGCTCCGGAGGTTCGTAGCTCAAGGTGTATAGGAATTTAATGTCCGGTCTGGTATCGTTTTCCTGGCCTACGCCAAAAAACTCATAAAACGGGAAGACGCTTTCTTTTTCCATTCTGCTAAAATCGGTGCGTCCGAGGGTGCCGCCCCACTCGGAACCTCCATAGTCCATAATCGCGTCGAGCATCGCGAGCTCGGCTCCCATGCGGGCGCGTCTTCTTAAATCCTGATCTTCAGCCATGTCGTATAAAAGCAGCATGGAACCGACATAGGCACGGTGATAATTCAAGCTGTCCATTTCACGATTGCCGCCGAGATAGAGAACCTTCAATTGGTGTTTAATATAATCTTCGGCGAGTTGTTTGGCTTTATACGGGCCGTCCCCGAAAGCATACGTATTGCCGCCTTCGGAAAACGAAGGCCAATTTTTCTTCATGAGCTGTTGATTGTCGGAATTGACCCGGCGCCCATAAATGGGGAAGGAGAGATTTTTATTGAAATAGTGGGTGTAAATGTAAACTCCTGCCATTGCCCACATTTGCTTGTTTGGATTAATATCTTCGAAAACCCCTGAGCTGAGAATGAGTTTCTGCGCGTATTTACCATGGATAGCAAGTTCGTCTTGGGGGTCTATGAGATTCATACCCTTGGAACCGAACTTGACGAGCAAAGCCGCTAAATACCCGTGATGGCTGCGGCCGCCAGTCATCCAGAAATCACCTATGATGCTGCGGAGACCTTCGGAGACGACATCATTATAAATTCCTTTTTGTAACCAAGCGCTAAAATAGAGTCGTTTTTCGTCATCAGGGAGACTTGATTTTGGCTGAGGGACGCTGTTAAGCCATTTCTGGCGACGTTGTGAATAGGTCAAATCGTCGGCGCCTCGCTGAGCCATTAGATTTGTTGTTAAGAAAAAGAGTGCCAATAAGAATTTCACCACGCGCCTCTCCGTTGTTTATAGCTGATATGAATGTCCAAAGTTAATCCAAACAGGACAAGTAGGGACTTTTTTCATGCTGCAAAATGTCCGCCAAACATTTGAGATGACCCTATTTTGCATAAGAATTAAACATGTTAAGTCCTAAATAAATATCCGGTTCAATTTAGGTTGTGCCTTTGACTGCGTTAGGAATAATCCAGGTTAGAATTCGAACTTACCTGGTTCAGTGCATCGAATCGTCTTCAATTAAGGTAAAATATACATACGTTTCCCCCACATCGAGAAAAAATTGTATTTCAAAAATGTAAGTAGGTATAATTATCAGAATGCTTCGGTTACGAGGCGTCTGAATTGGATTGGTGAAAACGGTTTTTCTATACATCCTAAGAGAGGAAGGTCGTCAAGCTTTGGGAGGCTGCTGACTTTTGTTGCGCTCATCAAGATGATACGACAGTTTGGGCTGTATTTTGCAGTCGCCTTGATGATTTCAATGCCATCGGCGTTTGGAAGGCGATAATCTGTGATCACCAAATCGAAGATGTTTTCTTGTAAAAGCGCAAGCGCTTCATTACCATCTCGAGTCACATGAAGTTCTAAAGCTAAATCTTTGAGAGCTAATCGGATGAGAGTAATAAAGGCTAAATCGTCTTCAACAATCAGGGCTTTGATGTTCATCATCGTGTTCTCGATATTAAATTGATATTATTATGTACATCGTCAACAACATGTTAATATTAAGCGAAATAACCCTTGATTTTCACGGGCGAATTAGATATATTCAGTGTTCGTTTTCGGTATGGCGCATTCGTCTAGTGGCCTAGGACGCCGGCCTCTCACGTCGGTAACACGGGTTCGAGTCCCGTATGCGCCACGAATATTTCAAAACAGCAGCGCCCGTAGCTCAACTGGATAGAGCGCTTGGCTACGGACCAAGAGGTTGGGGGTTCGAATCCTCTCGGGCGTACAATTGTGATTGATTATTGTTCGATAATCAATCTGAGATATGATGACTCATGAGATCTGGATGGAGCAAGCCTTTCGAGAAGCAGAGAAGGCTTATGAAAAAAACGAAGTTCCTGTGGGAGCGGTTGTCGTTGTTCACGAACGTTTGATTGGACGGGGCTATAACCTGGTCGAGTCGTTGCAGGATCCCACAGCTCATGCTGAAATAATCGCCATCACAGCCGCTGCCAATTCGCAAGCATCCTGGCGTCTCAACGACGCCGTTCTCTATGTTACCAAAGAGCCCTGCCCGATGTGCGCCGGGGCGATTTATTTATCACGTATCTCTCATGTTGTTTATGGCGTCAGCGATGGAAAAATGGGCGCATGCGGTTCAGCCATGAATGTGCTTCAGAACCCAAAACTATTCTCGAAAGTAGAGATGACGAGTGGGATCCTCGAGCCCCAAAGTCGTAAAATTTTACAAGATTTCTTTAAAAACGCCAGAGAAAGGAATTGATACGGAGAGGTGACCGAGTTGGCCGAAGGTGCACGACTGGAAATCGTGTGTGGGGTTAAAGCTCCACCCAGGGTTCGAATCCCTGCCTCTCCGCCTTTTGATTGAATATTGATGATTGAGTAAACTGCAAAAAAGGTGACCCTCTTTATGATTTTTTTCAAAAATACTCATTTCAACTGTATATAACTCTTGAACAATCAAGATTCTTTTCATCAATTAAGAAGGTCACAATAGTCAATCCACGGAGAGGTGCCGGAGCCTGGTTTAACGGGGCGGTCTCGAAAACCGTTGTGGTCTTTGGCCACCGGGGGTTCGAATCCCTCCCTCTCCGCTTTTAATCGACAATCGACAATCGTCGATTGAATGGGGCCGTAGCTCAATCGGGAGAGCGTCGCGTTCGCAATGCGAAGGTCGTGGGTTCGACCCCCATCGGCTCCACAAGGCTGTGCTAGACGGGGAGTTAGCGGTGCCCTGTTTCCTGCAATCCGCTATAGCAGGGTTGAATTCCTCTCGGAGGCTTGCTCCCCCACGAGATGGCTTTTGATAATTGATGTTGATGGTTTAAGCCCTTCGCAATAAAAGGGTACCGAACCCCGTCAGGACCGGAAGGTAGCAGCGGTAAGTATTTTTTTTATGTGCCGGAGGAATGCTTGGCCGGAGTCGATTATTGAGAGTTGGTCGCGGGAAGGAAAAGTCGATGATGGGTGCACAGCCTGTATAATGTGAAAAGTGAAAAACGTATGGGGTGCAATCGTTCTTGTGCGCAAAAAATTCGGTAATGCAGTCTTACAGGAGGGTGTCAAATGTCGTATTTGGTGTTTGCTAGAAAATGGCGGCCGATGCAATTTAAGGATGTCATTGCTCAGGGCCATGTTACGATCACTTTAGAGAACGCTATCAAGCAGGAGCGCCTCGCCTCCGCTTACCTTTTTTCCGGCCCACGCGGCGTGGGCAAAACCACAACAGCGAGAATTTTTGCCAAAGCCATTAATTGTGAAACCGGTCCCACGACCACCCCCTGTAATAGCTGCCCAACGTGTCATGATATCACCGAAACCCACAGTCTCGACGTTTTTGAAATCGACGGCGCGTCTAACCGGGGTATTGATGAAGTTAGAAATTTGCGGCAAAACCTAAAATACGCAGCTTCGAAAGGCAAACATAAAATTTATATTATCGATGAAGTCCACATGCTCACCACCGAAGCTTTCAACGCTCTCCTTAAGACGTTGGAGGAGCCTCCGCCTAACGTCCTTTTCATCTTCGCAACAACGGAGCCTCATAAAGTTCCTGCAACGATCTTATCCCGCTGCCAACGCTATGACTTTCGGCGTATCCCTTTAAACGAAATTGTCGAACAGTTACAGAAAGTATGCAGCGATGAGCATGTCAAGATCGATGAGGAATCGCTGTTTTTAATCGCCAAAAAATCCGAAGGGTGCATGCGGGACGGCTTAAGTATCTTGGATCAGGTTGTTTCGTTTTGCGGACAGGAGGTCCGCAGCTCCGAGCTTGCTGAACTTTTAGGTCTCATCGATCAAGAGCTTTTTTTTGAATGCACGCACTGTTTGGCAGAGAAAAACTCCGGGGCGGCGCTCAAGTTAGTTGAAGATGTCTTCAAACAGGGGTATGATATCGGCGATTTTCTCAACGGACTGGTTGAGCACTTCCGCAACATGCTGGTTCTTAAAGCGACCGGCAATGTGCTCCATATTGAAGGGGGCGAGACTTATGTTGCTAAGTACCGCGAAGTCGAGGCGAGTTTTTCCGATAGCGATTTGTTGCGGTTGATCTCACTTGCTTCTGAAACCAGCGGGCAGATTAAACGTAGTTCAAATCCAAAGCTGCTTTTGGAAGTTCTCTTGCTGAAAATGCTCAAGATGGACAAAAGTGTCGAGTTAAGCCAACTGCTCACACTTATCGGGGATCTAAAATCATCTTCTTTCAGTCCAGAAAGTTCGCCAACTTCCAAAGCTTCGAGCGAGATTAAAACAGCGTCGGCAGATGCGCCGAAGAGTCCGGAAGTCAAAGTTCAAAAAAAGGAATCGAAAGGAAACGGAATTCAAAGCGGAGCTATCCCTATCCTAGTTGAAAAAGAGAGAGCTGTTGTGGAGCAGCCGGCGGTTGAAAATAACATTGTCTCCTTGAGTAAGATTCAGGAACTTTGGCCGCAGATAATCGATGCGGTCAAGTCTCAGAAAATCCATCTCGGGTCGTTTCTCAACGAAGGTTATCCAACGGCCGTACACGAGGGAGCATTAGAGATTTCATTTGGGAAAAATAATGGATTCCATATCAGCACCATTAATTCGAACAAACGTCTTATTCAAGAAATCATTTCCAAAATCGTCGGATTTCGGCTTCAGATAGCCTGTCAACGCAGCGATAAGGATAATTTAAACGAATTATGCGAAGACTCTATGCCGCCGCTGCAACAAGAAAAGCAGGGTGAAAGGGAACCCGACTTACAGGTTCCTATTTTAAAAAAAGTTATCGAAGCGTTTGACGGTGAGATCGTCAAGCCAGTATAATTTAACCGAAGGAGTTGACTATGGCAAATCCCGGCATGGGTGACTTTCTTAAGCAGGCCCAAAAAATGCAAGAAAAGATGCAGAAAGTACAAGAGCAGCTTGGGGATATTAGCGCGGAAGCGACGTCGGGCGGCGGAATGGTTACCGCCGTTGCGAATGGCCGTCAAGAAATTCTCGAGATACGGATTGATAAGCAGGTTATCGACCCGGAAGACGTTGAAATGCTCGAGGATTTAGTGGTCGCGGCTGTCAATCAGGCGCTGGAAAAAGCGCAAGAAATCGCTTCGCAAGAAATGGGAAAAGCCGCCGGCGGTATGTTGGGGAATCTCCCTGGCGGATTAAAAATACCCGGATTCTAAGTCATGCAATATCCTTCGATCTCTGTAGAACATGCCATCTCTGAAGTTGCCAAACTCCCTGGGATTGGAAGAAAATCCGCGCAACGAATTGTTTTCTATCTTCTGAAAATATCCAAATTTGAGGTACAGCAACTTACCGATGCTTTAATTGCGATTAAAGAAAAAGTGAAATTTTGCTCGATTTGTTTTAATATCACGGAGATTGAGCCTTGTTTCCTTTGTAGCAGCGATAAGCGAGATCCCCACAAAATTTGTGTCGTCGAAGAAGCGAATGACGTTCTGGCGTTGGAAAAAACAGGACAGTTTAAAGGCCGCTACCATGTGCTGGGCGGGGCGCTTTCACCGCTTGAAGGCGTTGGCCCGGCTAATTTGCATATAAAGGAGCTCCTAAAGCGTTTATCCGATTCAATTGATGAGGTGATTATTGCGACTAATCCGAATGCCGAAGGTGAAGCCACAGCGCTTTATCTTGAAAAACTCATAAAACCATTGAGTATAAGAATCACGCGTATTGCGCGAGGTCTTCCGGTAGGAGGAGATCTTGAATATGCAGACGAAATCACGTTAACCAGAGCGCTGGAAGGAAGAGTTGCGCTTTAAACATTACGGAACAAACTCCGTAAAAGGCAGTAACTTAAAAATAAACTGTGATCAGTAAAATGTTCCTGTCCAAGCCAAATCAATTGACAGTCGTTCGAATTGTTCTAACACCGTTTTTTGCCGCATGCCTTCCATTCGACTCCATTTTCTATAAATACCTGGCCCTGTTCATTTTTATTTTGGCCTCGTTTACAGATTGGTTGGATGGATACCTTGCGAGGAAATCGGGCGATATTACCGACACCGGTATGTATCTGGACCCCTTGGCCGATAAGTTTCTGACTATAACGGCATTTGGGATGTTTTCGTTTCTTGGATTTGTCCCCTTTTGGATGTTTATTGCCATTGCTTTAAGAGGAATTCTCGTTACCGGATTGAGATCGTATGCGTTATCGAAAAACAAACCTATCGTTACCAGCAAAAAAGCAAAATGGAAAACCGCTTCTCAAATGGCAGCGATTTATCTGCTTTTCGTCTGGATGATCATGAAAGTGACTTACCAAGATGTCGTCCCGCTTCCTTGGCTTATTGAAAAGGTTGAGGAGTGGGATTTAGTGCATTTTATGATGTTATTTGTCACTGTTTTTACCGTATACACAGGCGTCATCTATTTTTATGAAAACCGCAATCATCTCAAAAATATCCTCATTGCTTTTTACCGGGTCTTCATCCCAACGAATGTCCGCTAAATGCGTCTAATTTCCCGTGTTATTGCTACTGGAATCTTTGTCGGGTATTCTCCTTTTGCCCCGGGAACTTTCGGCAGTGCATTGGGACTTTTTATATACTGGTTTATTCCCGGCAGCAATTCTGTTGCCTTTCTTCTCCCGGTGATTTTTCTGTTCGTGGTCGGCATTTGGGCCGCGAGCAGGGTTGAACAAGAGACCGGACGCCATGACAATCAAATCATCGTGATCGACGAGATGGTCGGAATGCTGGTCACGTTACTGTGCATCAAAAAAATATTAATATGGCTTGCAATTGGCTTTGTTCTTTTTAGATTATTTGATATTATGAAGCCGCCGCCGGTCAAATATGTCGAAAAACTGCCGGGTGGTTTAGGCGTGATGATGGACGATGTGGTGGCGGGAATATACGCAGCATTGGTGTTGCACACGGTTTATTATCTCGCAAACACATTCTGATGAAAGCGGAAATCATTTCAATCGGGGACGAGCTGCTCATCGGTCAGACTGTGAATACCAACGCCGCCTATTTGGCGAAAGAACTGACTAAGCTCGGTCTGTCTATTAACTGGGTCACCACTGTCGGTGACAACGTTGAGAATTTACGTCAAGCCTTATCTCAAGCTATGAATCGCAGTGATGTGGTGTTCGCAACGGGCGGTTTAGGGCCAACACATGACGACATCACTAAAAACGTGGCTGCCGGGTATTTTAACTCGCCCCTGGTGCTGGTGCCGGAGATTTTAGAGAAACTCAAAAAGGCCTTTGAGCAGCGCCGAATCAAATGGGCGGCGGTGAATGAAGAACAAGCCCTGGTTCCCGACAAAGCCCAGGTTCTCGAGAATCCTGTTGGCACCGCGCCCGGACTGCTTTTCGAAAAAGAGGGTAAAAAGTGTATTATTCTCCCCGGCGTACCGTCGGAGATGCGAACCATTTGCGAGCAAACCGTCTTTCCGATGTTCCAGGGAACCGGCGTCACAATTTCACACAAAACCGTTCGGACAACCGGCATTGCGGAATCCGTCTTGTTTGAACGGATCGGCGACATCCATGAAATTGAGAAGTTTGCAAAAGCAGCCTTTCTGCCAAAAACTTCGGGCGTCGATATTCGCCTCACGGTTCGAGCGCGCACCCGTGAGATCGTTCAGGAGCGTTTATCAAAAGCGCTGCAACTCGTGCTGGAGAAAGTGGGCGACTATGTCTATGCCTTCGATAATGAGAGCTTGCAAGATATTGTGGCGCGTCTTTTCATCGAAAAGAAAAAAACCGTAGCCGTAGCGGAGTCCTGCACCGGCGGCCTGTTGGCCTCAACGTTGACCGATGTTTCCGGAAGCTCTGCCTATTTTGAACGCGGGGTTGTGGCCTATAGCAACCGGGCGAAAGTAGACGTCCTTGGGGTCCCGCCGGGGACTTTAGAGAAATTCGGAGCTGTGAGCGCTGAAACCGCAGAAGCGATGGCCGAAGGCGTACGTAGAATGAGCGGTGCGGATTTCGGCATTTCCACCACCGGAATCGCAGGACCGACTGGCGGCACAAAGGAAAAACCGGTTGGGCTGGTTTACATCGGTCTGGCGTATGAAGCCGGTTCGTTTAGCAAAAGATATGTTTTTTTCAAAGAGAGAAAAACCAATAAAGAGCGAACGGTTTTTACGGCTTTGAATCTGTTGAGAAAGAAATTAATTTAATATATAAGTGTCTGAACGAAAACTCGAAAAATGCGCGATTTAACAACATCTTCGCGAAGGCGTCCCGCCGAGCCAAGCAGGAATTCACCCTCGGCCAGGAGGCCTTCAGGAAGAGAAGGTCGTTTTCGTTCAGACGCTAATTAGTGATTGGTTCGAGAAAAAAACTCAGGTTTCCTTTTGGCTCATATCCGTATCTTTATCGCTATTGAAATACCGGAGCCCATCAAAGAAAAGATTGCAAAACTACAAGAGGATCTGAAAGCGTATCAAGAAAGAGTCAGTTGGACAAAGCCCGGGAATATTCACTTAACTCTCAAGTTTCTCGGTAACGTCGAACAGAGCCGAATTCCTGCGGTCGCCGGTGCTGTCAACAAGATCGCCGAACAAACCCGGCCGTTTTCTTTACATGTACAAGATGTGGGCGTTTTTCCGAATATAAAAAGGCCGCGGATTATTTGGGTCGGGGTGACAGATTTAACCGCGGGATCAAGCGCCCTCGCAGGACGTCTTGATCTCTGTTTGAGCGATCTGGGTTTTCAAAAGGAACGCCGAAAATTTTCTCCTCATCTGACCATTGGGAGAATCAAAGCTATACCGGGCGCAGAATTTCTGGGCGTTTTAAGCGCTTCAACTTTTGCTGGCGGCGATTTCATGGTTGAAGAAATCGCTGTGATAAAAAGCGATTTAAAACCTGGCGGCGCAGTTTATACGCCGTTGAGAAAAGTGAACTTGGGGATTAATCTTAAACCGGAGGGGTGTTTATGAGTGTGGAAAAAGATGAGAAGCTGAAGGCCTTAGAGCTGGCGATGACGCAGATAGATCGCCAGTTTGGCAAAGGCTCGATCATGCGTTTGGGCGATGAGAACCGGCCAGCGGATATCGCTGTGATTCCCACCGGCTCGATTTCTTTAGATGCGGCTTTAGGAGTGGGTGGGTTCCCGAGAGGCCGGATAGTCGAAGTCTTCGGCCCGGAGTCCTCCGGCAAAACCACGCTCACGCTGCATGTGATTGCCGAGGCGCAAAAGCACGGCGGACTGGCGGCATTTGTGGACGCCGAGCATGCGCTCGATGCGCGTTACTCACAGAATCTTGGCGTGGATACCGATAATTTGCTTATTTCGCAACCAGATACTGGCGAGCAGGCCCTGGAAATCACCGAAACTTTAGTGCGCAGCGGCGCCCTGGATGTCGTCGTTATCGATTCGGTTGCGGCGCTCGTTCCAAGAGCGGAAATCGAAGGCGAGATGGGAGACGCACAGATGGGATTGCAGGCTCGACTCATGTCCCAGGCGATGCGAAAACTGGCCGGCGTCATCAGCAAGTCGCGAACGTGTGTGATTTTCATCAATCAAATCAGAGAGAAAATCGGGGTGATCTTTGGCAACCCGGAAACCACCACAGGCGGGCGCGCGTTGAAATTCTATTCTTCGGTGCGGGTCGATATCCGGCGCACGGCCTCCATTAAGGACAGCGAGCATATCGTGGGTAACCGGACAAAAGTGAAAGTTGTGAAGAACAAAGTGGCGCCGCCGTTCCGGGACGCCGAGTTCGACATTATGTACGGCACCGGCATTTCAAAAGAAGGCGACGTTCTCGATACGGCTGTCAATCACAATATCGTTCAGAAGAGCGGGACCTGGTTTTCCTATGGGGATGAACGATTGGGCCAAGGCCGGGAAAATGTCAAGAAGTATCTGCAAGAAAATCCGGACCTTTTTAAAAAATTAAACAAGCAGGTACGCGAAGCGTTAGGATTGGTAAAAAAACCGGAACACAAGCCGGCAGAATCGAAAGAGGCCAAATCCGCGTCGCCGCAAGCGCCTGTTACCAGATAAGATACCTCATGCAAGCCGCAACCGAAATTTATCTGGACATTTATTTAGGCAATTCGTCTAATTCAGTGGAATAATGGAGTACTGGATTAATGGAGTAAGAGATGGCTCTGTTGCAAGCTTGCAAAATCCATTGCTCCAATACCCCAAGACTCCGTTTGATTCATGTGAACGACTCTGCAACAATCACAGCGATTGAGGTTCAAAAAAGAAATAAGAACCGGCTTTCAATTTATCTCGACGATGACTTCGCTTTTGGACTGGATAGCTCTATCGTTGTCGAATATGATTTGAAGAAAGGAGACCGCTTATCCGGAGACCAAATCACAAATATCCTTCTGAAGGAGGAAAAAAAACGGGTTAAACAGAAGGCCTATCGCTATTTGGCCGGACGCGCTCACAGCGAAAAAGAGCTGCGCGATAAGCTAACTGCGAAAGGGTTTGAAAAAAAACTCATCGATAGTGTGATTGTGGAGTTTAAAGATATGAAGCTGGTGGAGGATTGCGAGTTTGCTCTCGCCTATGCCCGCAGCCGCCTCCTTCAGAAACCCATCGGAGAAAATCTTTTGCGCCGGGAACTTTGGCAAAAGGGCATTGGTGAAGATATTATTGATCGAACCGTACAGTCGGCCTATTCCGAAAAAAGCCAATCGGAGCTTGTCATCGGTCTGGTGAAAAAAAGAAAATCTCGTTATCAGGGGTTGGACGAATTGACCGCGAAAAAGAAATTGGGCGATTTTTTAGTGCAGCGGGGATTTGATTGGGAATTGGCCAAGGAAGTTTTGGATGAGGTTTATTTGAAGAGAAAAGAAATCGAGTAAATGCGTGAAAACAAACGTGATGTTTATAAGTTTTTATTGGGGTTTATAGAGAAGATTTTCTTGGTATTCTTAGTATTCTTGGTTTCAATATTTTTACCTACTCTAATCGGAAAACTGGATGTCCCATTTCTAATCTCGTTTGTTCTTTCACTTATTGGTATAACATTACTTGCTTTAATTTTCTTGATAAGTGTGAAACTCTGGATGCTTGATAAATAAATAAGAGGGTCTTGTAATTATGTTTAATCTAATTGCTTTTGCCGTATTAGGATTTGCCGTATTGTAACTATCATTGCATTTTTAGTCTTTATAAATAAAGAAGAAAAAAAACTTCAACGAAAACAGTAATGGGATCTCTCAAGTGTTAGTCAACATTATAGGATTTTTAGTGTTAGGCTTTGCCCTTATTGTGACAGTCGTCGTTTTGTTGGTGATGATAAATAGAGAAGAAAAAAAGCAAATCAAAAGACAATCATGAAATCCAAAGAAGTCCGAAATTCATTTATCGAATTCTTCAAAAACAAGAATCACAGATTCGTGCCGAGCTCGCCTGTCGTCCCTTTTGACGACCCGACCCTGCTGTTTACCAACGCCGGCATGAACCAATTTAAAAGCATTTTTCTCGACTTAGAAACGCGTGATTACAAGCGTGCTGTCAATTCCCAGAAGTGCATCAGGGTGAGCGGCAAACACAATGACTTGGAAGATGTCGGATTCGACACCTACCACCACACGTTTTTTGAAATGCTCGGAAACTGGTCGTTTGGGGATTATTTTAAGAAGGAGGCCATCGAGTGGGCCTGGGAGTTGTTGACGAAAGTGTGGGGTTTGAATCCCGACTGTATGTGGGCGACGGTTTTCGGCGGCAATGAAGTCGATAACTTGCAGCCCGACGAGGAGGCGGAGACGCTCTGGAAGCACATCACGCCGATTCCGGCAGAGCGTGTGTTGCGGTTTGGCAAGAAAGATAATTTCTGGGAGATGGGGGATACCGGACCGTGCGGACCGTGTTCCGAAATTCATTACGATCTTGGTGACGGCAAATGCGATAAGTCGGATGACCCGAACCATGTGTGCGGAGTCAACGCAGGATGCGCACGCTACATCGAGATTTGGAACCTGGTATTCATTCAGTTCAACCGCACCAAAAACGGATCTTTGAGCGATTTGCCCGCGAAACATGTCGATACCGGTATGGGCTTCGAGAGAGTCACAGCGCTTATCAACGGAATGGATTCCAATTATGATACGGATATCTTTACTCCGATTCTGCAAGCGATAACCGATCTCTCCGGCGTCCAATATCCCGGCCCGGATAACGGTATGGCGCACCGGGTTATCGCCGATCATATTCGCGCATTGAGCATAGCCATCACCGACGGCGCCATGCCTTCCAACGAAGGCCGGGGGTATGTTCTGCGCAGAATCCTGCGCCGGGCCGCGCGCTTCGGTCGTAGTCTGGAGATGCACGAGCCATTTATTTACAAACTGGTTCCGTTAGTGGTGGACATCATGGGAGAGGCCTTCCCCGAGTTGAAGGAAAAGCATCAGTTCGTCTCTTTGGTCATCAAATCCGAGGAAGAAAGTTTCAACAGCACTCTGGATCGCGGCATCGAAATTTTCGACAAGATCGCTGCCGACTTAGACAAAAGCGACAAGAAAATCATCCCCGGCAATGAAGCGTTCAAGCTCTACGATACCTACGGCTTTCCACTGGATTTGACCCAGTTGATGGCGCGCCAGAAACAGCTTACCGTGGACCAAAAGGGGTTTCAAGATGCGATGTCTGCACAGCGGGAGCGCGCCAGGCAAGCCGGCAAATGGAGTTATTCCGCTGATTTCGAAATTGAGAACTGGCAGCAACTGACCGGCGGCGCGGATTCCGAATTCCTGGGATATACGGAGTTGGAGAGCGAATCGCTGATACGCCGCGTTTTTCGTGAAGGTGAGCAGGTCTTTGTGACGTTAGACAAAACGCCGTTTTATGGCGAGGCCGGCGGGCAGGTCGGCGATACCGGCGAAATTTTCAGCGAAAATTTTACAATAAAGGTTGAAGATACGGTCCGGGTCGGCAATACGTTTGTCCACATCGGCAAGATGAATGGCGCCGGTCAGATTGAGGATCCGAAAGTGACCGCGCGGGTTGATTCCGCCAGACGAAAGTCCACGGCCCGCAATCACACGGCAACGCATTTACTGCACAAAGCCCTGCGCGACACGTTGGGGACGCATGTGACGCAAGCCGGTTCCCTGGTCGCGCCGGACCATCTGCGCTTTGATGTGACCCATTTCCAAAAAATTGAGTCCGAGCAGTTGGACGAAATCGAGCGAATTGTCAACGAAAAAATACGCCAAGACATGCCGGTTGAAACTCACCTGACATCTTATGTGGAAGCGCGTGAAATGGGCGCGATGGCCATTTTCGAGGAAAAATACGGCGACCGGGTGCGGGTTGTGAAAATCTCCGACTACAGTATGGAGCTGTGCGGAGGCACCCATCTGCATCACACCGGCGAGATGGGCGTCTTTCGGATTCTGACGGAAACCAGCGCTGCGGCCGGAATCCGCCGCTTGGAAGCCGTGACCGGCGAACGAGCCGATGCGCTGCTGCGGCAAGAGTCAAAACGAATTTCTCAAATCGAAGAGCTTTTGAATTGCAAAGGCGAAGAAGCGCTGGCGAAAGTGCAAAACCTTTTGCAGGAGAAACAGCATCTGGAAAAAGAGCTGCAGCGCCTGCGAGTGCAGTCGGCGCAGCAGCAGGTGACCCGCCTCATTGAGGGAGCCCTGAGCTTGAACGGCATTAAAATCGTTTCTTCGAAGATTCAAACCGAGAGTGTGGACGAGCTGAAGCAGGTGAGCGACAATTTGCGGGACAAGATCGGTTCCGGTGTGGGGGTTTTAGGGTCTGTTATCGACCATAAAGTTTCGCTGGTTTGTGTGGTGACGGATGATCTGATCAAGGAACGGGCATTAAAAGCCGGGGATATCGTAAAAAAAGTTGCGGAAATTACCGATGGCAGCGGCGGCGGCCGCCCGCATATGGCGTTGGCTGGCGGTAGAAATGTTGCAAAGCTGGATCACGCTTTAGCCAACGTTCGACACATTGTACAAGAATTAGTGAAAAAGTAATTGACGACGTTTGAAAGATTACTCTCAATCCGGGAAGAAAAGGGCGCCGGCTATCTGGTGCTCATCGACCCGGATAAGTGGCGGCAAACCGAAATCGTCGACTTTGCCAAACGTGCGGTAGAGAGCGGAGCGGACGGCCTGTTAATCGGAGGCAGTTTGCTTCTCTCTTCTTCCTTCGATAACATCGTCGGTTTGATCAAAGAGCAGATCGACGTTCCGCTGATCATCTTCCCCGGAAGTCATACTCAAGTCTCGCGTTTCGCCGATGCGATTTTTTTCCTTTCGCTCATCAGCGGCCGCAACCCGACCTACCTGATTGGCGAGCAAGTGAAAGCAGCGCCGGTTATCAAAGCTCTCGGAGTGCAGCCTATCTCGGTGGGTTACATGCTGATCGAATCCGGTCGGACGACCTCGGCGGAATTTATGAGCAATACGCGCCCTATCCCGCGGGATAAAATCGATATCGCCATTGCCACGGCGCTGGCTGCTGAGTATTTGGGCATGGAGATGATTTACCTGGAAGCCGGCAGCGGCGCTGTCGAGTCCGTACCGGAGGACATGATCGCAGCCACGCGAGAATACGTTTCGCGTCCCATTATTGTCGGAGGGGGTATCCGAAAACCGGATGAAGCGCGCAAAAAAGTCGAGGCCGGGGCGGCGTTTGTGGTGACCGGGAATGTCCTGGAAAAGGACGGGAATGTGAGTTTGGTTCGAGAGTTTGCTGATGCGGTTCATAGCGGGAATCTATGACATGTTAAGCTGTTTTCTAAACGCAGAGTGCGCAAAGAACGCAGAGAGAAGCGATTTGCCTTCAGAGGCCATTCCAGGTCAAACGTTTAACTCTCTTAGTATTAAAACAGTTAAGTTTTTTTCTGTGTAACTCAGCGTCCTCTGCGTGATTTTTTTTATTAACAGGAGCTTGAAGTCATGACACAACTTCTCAAGAAAGCTTTTGCTGAAGCTGAAAAATTGCCTAAGCCGGAACAAAACACGCTAGCAAAGTGGCTGCTCAATGAACTTACATCCGAAAGACGCTGGACTGAAACTTTTGCGCAGTCTGAAGATCTCTTGGATAGACTAGCAGATGAGGCAATAAAAGAATATGAAGAAGGGAAAACACAACTACTAAATCCAAACAAATTGTGATTTCACACACTTCAAAACGCTTTCGTAAAAATTTTTCTGCGTTACCGAAGAAGATACAGAAACAGGCTAAGCAAGCGTATTAACAATTCATAAGGGAACCGTATCATCCGCGCCTTCAATTCAAGCAGGTTCATCCCACGCGGCCAGTTTTTTCGATTAGGATAAATATTGATTATAGGGGTGCTGGAATAAAAAAAAATGATACGATTCTTTGGTTTTGGATAGGTTCTCACTCTGATTATGAAAAGTTGTTAAGGACGCTATAAGTATATGATAAACCGAACACGGAGGTACACTTGATCGACATCCATTCGCACGTGCTCCCAGAGATTGACGACGGTCCGAAGAGCTGGCAAGAGACCATGGATATGGTATATCAAGCGCAGGAAGACGGTATCGAGGAAATAGCGATCACGCATCACATTTTAAGTAATCTGGCTTATGAACGCGAAGATGAAATCATCACCAAGTTTCATGAATTACAAGAACGTATCCGGGCGGCGGGATTGAATATTCAAATCCATCTCGGCGCTGAAATTTATGCGCAAGCGGATATGCAATTGTCTCATACGATTTCCACCTATAACAATAATAAAAAATATTTTCTGGTTGAATTTCCGATGCAGGGCATTCCCCGTTTTGTCGGTGAGCGGTTTTTTGATTTGATTCTGGACGGGATGGTGCCGATTATCGCTCATCCGGAGCGAAATATGAGCGTCATCCGGGATCCGGAACGCGCCTACGAGTTCGTACAGCGCGGGGCTTTGCTGCAGATGAACGCCGGCAGCATTGTCGGACGCCACGGCTCGCAATCACGCCAGACGGCGAAAGTTTTGTTGAACAGCGACCTGATCCATTTTGTCGGCAGCGACGCGCATAACACCCGCAGCCGCCCGATGAAACTGCGCTCCGCCATGAATGCTGTGGCAGAGGGGTGGGGCGAGCAGCGTGCGAAAGCGCTTTTTCGGAAAAACCCGGTAAAAGCGATACGCGGCGAAAAAATCACCCCGCCGGATCCGCTGCCGATTGCGCCATTGAAAAGAAACATCGCCAATCCGGTTTCGATGTTTAGAAAATTATTCGGTTAAGCCTTTATGTTGACATTTCTCAATTCGGCCATCCTGATCGGCCTCACTGCGGTCGCTCTTCCGATTCTCATCCATCTCTTTACCCGGCAGAAAATCAAGGTTGTCGATTTCAGCAGCTTACGGTTTTTAAAAGAGCTACAGAAGCAGCAGATCCGGCGTTTGAAATTAAAGCAGATATTGTTGCTGATTTTGCGGGCTTTGTTGATACTGGCGTTGGTTTTTGCTTTCGCGCGTCCGGCTCTGAAAGAGAGTGCAACCGCCTCTTTGAAATCTGGGGCGCAGCTCACGGCGATTTTTATTTTGGATAACACATTGAGCATGGGGCGTGAATCCGAGGGTACGCTTTTGTTGGAGAAGGCCAAACAACGCGCCCTGGAAGTTCTGAGTTTCATTCGCCAGGGGGATGAAATTTATCTGCTTTATCCTCAGAATCCGCCGCTTTTTGCCCATCACGGCGCCCGATTTAACTCGGAGTCCGTTCGGGAGCTTATCGAGGACACGGAGCTGTCATACGCCGGCACCGACTACTCAACCGCTTTCGAGCTTGTTGATAATATCATGCGGGCATCGACCAACATCAACAAAGAAGTGTACCTGATCGGCGACCTGCAGAGGAATGGTTTGAGAACGACGGACAACGGGGCAAAATATTTTGATCAAAATGTGAAATTGTTCGTCATGCCAGTCACCGAACCCGAATCAGAAAATCTCTCCATCTCCGATATAAGCGTCGCAAACCAAATCCTCGAAAAAGACAAAGTGATGGAGATCGAGGCAGTGGTCAACAATCATTCGCCGCGCGCGGTGAAAAACAAACTTGTCCATCTTTTTGTGAATGGAAAACGCGTGGCTCAGAATACGGTCGATCTGGCGCCGGGCGCCGCCCAAAAGATCGTTTTTCGGATGGTACCGGATCGCACAGGACAGCAGTCCGGGTACGTTCTTTTAGAAGACGACGATCTTCTGGAAGATAACCGGCGTTTTTTTACCTTTACAATTCCCGACCAAGTTTCTGTCCTTCTGGTTGGAAATCGCCGGGAGGATACCGCTCTCCTCACGCTTGCATTAAATCCCGAACAGCCTGAACCGGGCCGTGTCAAGTATAAACAAATCTTAAGCTCCGGTTTAAACAAAACGAGTTTGGAAAATTATAATGTGGTGGCGCTCTCGAACATTGCCAAATTCGAGAATGTCGACGCCCTTAAAATACGACGATTTGTCGAGGCCGGCGGAGGACTTCTCGTTTTCCTCGGCGCAGACGTCGATATACGCAACTACAACCAATACTTACACAGCAAGCTGAATGTGCCTCTGCTCACAGAATCGATCACCAGTCAAGGCCAGGATGGATTTCTCTCCTTAGGCAAGATCGATTTCAGTCACGCGATTTTTCGCAATGTGTTTGATGTCGAAAAAAATGTCGTCTCCCCCCACTTTCGGTTTGTGATAAGCGTGCAAAGCGATAAACCGATGGATAAGATCATCGAGTTTAGCAACGGCATGCCTTTTTTGTTTGAGTCGTCCTATCGCAAAGGCCGCATTCTCTATTTCACCTCCGGACTTTCCAACGATTGGTCCGATTTACCTGTTCGAGGGTTATTTGTGCCTTTGGTCAATCGGGCGGTCACCTATTTGGCCGGCTACGCTTCTGAAAATGATGATGACCTTACCGTTGGTCAGGTCGTTTCCTTTTCTCCCGAAGAAAGCGTGAATGTGACTCAATTAACTTTGGAAGCTCCCGATGGAACGCGGCATCAAATAAAACCGGAAATTACCAAAGGCAGATATTTTGTTCATTTCCCGGAAACGGATTTGACCGGCGTTTACAAGCTAATTAATGAAAGCGGGGAGATCGCCAAATGGGCAGTGAACTACGACCCGGCTGAGGCCGATCATGCCGCTTTTGAAATCGATGAACTTCGGAAGACCGTGGGCACGGAAAAAGTTGCTGAAATCACACAAACACAGGATATCGCTGAGGCGCTTAAACAGTCCCGCTTTGGCCGGGAGCTGTGGAAATATTTTGCTTTTGCGGCTTTGGTGCTTATCATAGCGGAAATGGTTTTTGTCCGCGAGAAAGCGGTGCTGGAGGGAAAAGTTATTTCATGATTCTTCTGGCTCATTCTAAAAACGCCGCCGTCGCTTGAGCAATAAAATGGAGCGATTCAGGCGTGAGAAACTTCGGAGTGCAAAACTTTAGTTTTGCACTGTTTCATGAA
>JBHHWX010000028.1:0-22320 GCA_046756745.1 bacterium
GTTGCTGGCAAAAGCGCAATCATAAAAAAGATTATCTTTCTCATCTATTAAATTCGGTCGAAGTAGAAAATAAATGGATTGTTTTTTGGCCAATAATACCAGTACATCTAAGACATCTTCTATTTCCTCTATTGATAAATTTAGTTTGGCCAAAGTTTCTTCACGTGATAGAACATCATAATATTCTAAAAAAAATTGCGGGCGATAGAGCTAAGTTCACTTTTTCTTCTAAAATCAGTCTCAAAATTTGATGGGATGCTCCTAAATTGCTGTAAAGCGCTGAATAGATTACATTCGTATCGACCGTAACTGTCATAAATATTGATAGCATATATAATTACAAAAGTCAAGTCATAAAATCGAGTGATTTTCATATCTAATTGGTTTCGTGTGTCATAAACCAACTTACCGCAAGGGATAGACAAACGAACTGTAGCCTGCAAAAACACCCAAACCGTTTTCAATATTCGTGTAAATCGGTACCGGCTCTGCAAATGGATTGTCTTCTGTGGCGTTTTGTTGATCGACCGATTTGTGGAAATTGTAATAAGATTCCGAAGTAGTCAACAGAACAACAATGAACATCTCTATTGGCTCAGAATAGTTGTAAAAACTTATATCGAGATCATAGAACTCGCCGTCAAATAAAGCGTCGTCAAAATAGGCATCCTCGAAGTAAATTGAAAACGGAAAAGAAACCGAACAAGTGAGATGCGTTATAAACGGGCGCGCCGTCGAGTAATATGAGATTCTGATCCGGGCCGCCGCCCCGAATGTAAAGACCACTGGTACCTTCGTTACCTGACTGAACGCCGGGCAAGAGCTGTAAAGATTTGATGACATCCACTTCTCCGAGTAGCGCCGGCATCAAGGTTAACTGTCTTACCGGAATTTGTACCACGCTCATCTCCGTTTGTTCGGCTATATCACCAAGCGCCTCGGCCTCAACCATCACCGTATCTGCCAGAATTGCGGTGAGCTGCAAACGGATTCTTAGGTGGAGTTTTTTTTGCAATGCCAGCCGTCCGCGCCAGCTTTCATACCCGATGTAAGAGACCACCAGCGAAATGGAATCCTGCTGAAGGTTTTTAAAGGTGAGGCTAAAGAAGCCGTATGCGTTCGTTGCTGTTCCAATATTTAGAACAGGGTCAAAAACATTGGCGCCGATGAGTCTTTCGCCCGTACTTTTATCTTCAACAAATCCACTGATGGTTTGCGAGTGTGAAACCGACACGATCAGCAGCCAACCGAATAGAAGGATGGAATAAGTTCTGACCATTTTTAGATGTGCTTTCTGCGAGGCTTCAGAAAACAAAAGTAGAAAGGCCTATTTTAATGCCAAAACTGTTACCATTTTCATTCGGGCCATTCTGTATCTCATTGATAAGCAGAAAGAAGGCAGTGCCTGTGATAGCAACATTTTTGGCGATCATAAAAGCAATTCCACCGGAAAATTGCAAATCAACCCGGGGAAAAGAGTCAGACTGTTTACCGAAAAAAAGGCTACTTGAGACAAATGGATAAGACTTGCTATTCATATCACCAAAAGTTTCACGTTTCACGTTTGAAGATCACTTGCAAGAAAACTCTTGAATTGTGATCAGGTAGCCGTTATATTGGGATGAACCATCAAATCAAACCATTTGTGAGGGAGGAGTCATGGAAAACAGAGCCCAGCTCAATGATTTCAGCAAAGTTGTATCCCGGCTTGTTGCCGCCTCTTTATGTGCGATTATTTTTTGGAATGTTTCTCCGTCCTTTTCTCAAAAGGAAGGCGTGTACCGGTATGCCCCGTCGCTTTTTCAGGCCCTGGAATGGCGCAATATCGGACCTTTCCGGGGCGGGCGAGTCACCACCGTGGCCGGCGATCCCGGCGATCATCTCACTTATTATATGGGGGCGACCGGCGGCGGCGTCTGGAAAACGCAAGACGGGGGCGTAAGCTGGAAAAACGTCTCGGACGGTTTTTTTAAAACCGGTTCTGTGGGGGCGATAGCCGTTGCCGGCTCCGACCCGAATGTCATTTATGCCGGCATGGGAGAGTCCTGCATTCGTGGCGTGACCACGGCATCCGGTGACGGTGTTTACAAATCTACCGATGCCGGCAAAACCTGGACGCACTTAGGTCTTGAAAAAACGCGCCAGATTTCAGCTATCAGGGTTCACCCCAAGAATCCGGATCTGGTGTATGTCGCCGCCCAAGGAAATCCCTGGGGTCCGAATGCCGAGCGTGGTATTTATAGGTCCAAAGATGGCGGGAAAAACTGGCGGCTCATCCATCACGTGGATGACAAAACCGGGGCCAGCGCTTTGAGTCTGGATGTGAACAACCCTCGCATCCTTTACGCCGGTTTCTGGGAGCACCAGCGGACGCCCTGGAAAGTGAACAGCGGAGGACCCGGGAGCGGCATTTACAAAACCTCCGACAGCGGCGATTCCTGGGAAAAGTTGACGAACGGTCTGCCCGGCTTTATGGGGAAAATCGGCGTCGACGTTTCTCCTGCCAATCCCAAACGAGTGTGGGCCATCATCGAGGCAGACGACGGCGGTCTCTTCCGATCTGATAACGGCGGCGATTCCTGGAAACACGTTAATGAAGACCGGATACTCCGCGCCCGCGCCTGGTACTACACGCATGTTTTCGCCGATCCTCAAGACCAGGAAACGGTTTACGTCCTCAACGCGCCGATGATGAAATCCACTGATGGCGGCAAGAGCTTCGTGAGAATCTCAACGCCACACGGCGACAACCATGCTTTGTGGATAAACCCCAGCAACCACAATTGGATGATCAACGGCAACGACGGTGGAGCAAACATCTCATTTAACGCCGGCAAAACCTGGTCAACGCAAGCCAATCAACCCACGGCGCAATTTTATCGAGTGATTACCGACAATGGTTTTCCGTATGTGGTTTACGGTGGTCAGCAGGATAACAGCACGGTGGCGATCTCCAGCCGCACCACCGACAACGGCATCGGCCGTGAGGATTGGTTCCGGGCGGGCGGGTGTGAAAGCGCTTATTTAGCGTTTGATCCGGATAATCCGGTCCTCATTTACGCCGGTTGTTATCAGGGGCAAATCACCGAATACAACGCCGCAACCAAGCAAATCCGGAGCGTGATGGCCTATCCTGTTCTGGGGTTGGCCTCCGATGCCAAAGATTTCAAATACCGTTTTAACTGGAACGCGCCCATCGTCGCCTCCCCACACAATCCGGCCGTTATTTACCACGCCGGTAATTATCTATTGAAGTCCGAGGATCGCGGCCAAACCTGGCAGGAGATCAGTCCGGACTTGACCCGCAATGAACAAACAAAACAGGGCAAAGGCGGCGGGCCGATTACCAACGAGGCAGCCGGGGCCGAAACGTATAATACCATCTTTGCTGTCGTAGAATCTCCACACGAGCCCGGCACTATCTGGGCGGGAACGGACGACGGGCTGGTGCATGTGACCCGGGACGGCGGCAAAAATTGGCAGAATGTGACGCCCAAAGGAGTCGGCGAGGCGCAAGTCAATGCAATCGAGGTATCGCCTCACGACCCGGCGACAGCTTACGCCGTTCTTACGCGCTATAAATTCGGAGACGACACCCCCCACATCTTTAAAACCGAAAATTATGGCGGCAGTTGGAAACGGCTGGTGCACGGTATCGACCCCGAAGCCTTGGTGCGGGTGGTGCGCGAAGACCCACAGCGCCAGGGTCTGCTGTTTGCAGGAACCGAAACCGGCCTGTATATCTCGTTTAACGCGGGCAAGCAGTGGCAGCCGTTTCAGCTCAATCTCCCGGTGGCGCCCATCACGGATTTAACTATCCGCAACAACGATCTCATAGCCGCCACACAAGGGCGCGCCTTTTGGATTTTAGACGATTTGACGCCGTTACACCAAATTAATGATACCATGGCGCAGGCTGATTTTTATCTCTTCAAGCCGGGAATGACTTACCGGATGGACGGCTCAAACCCAGAGACTCCCGGCATCGGCAAAAATCCGCCGGCAGGCGCGATTCTCTATTACTACTTCGCCGAAGCCCCGGATACCTCAGAAGTGTCTGTTACGCTGGAAATTCTCAACAGCGCGGACCAGGTTGTCCGCTCCTTTACCCCTCGTAAGAAAAAACAGGACCCCAGCGCCCGCGCTCGTCGTGGTCATTCCCTGCCCCAACACCTCGGCATAAAAAAGGGGATGAATCGCTTTGTCTGGAATCTCCGCTGTGATGATATCAGCCGTATTCCAGGCTTATTCACCTATGGCAGCTTGCAAGGATACCGGGTTGGACCGGGAATGTACAAAGCTCGGCTCTCAGTGGACAAGGTCAGCAAAATACAAACATTTGAAGTCCTAAACGACCCCCGTAAAATGATTTCGTCCGAAGATTTTGCCGAGCAGCAAATGCTTTTGGCTGATTTGTGGGAAAATACCGACAGCATGCACAAATCCGTCATACAGATGCAGGAAGTACGCAAGCAGGTTGAGGAGCTGCTGACAAACATCAAAAGCCTGGACGGCGCCGAGAGTATTCGTGAGACGGGCGACTCCCTGGTCACAAAAATGTCGGATTGGGAAGCGCAGCTTGTGCAGCGCAAACAGAAGACGTTTCAGGATGTGATAAACTTTCCCAATAAGTTAAATGCGCAGTTCATCTACCTGCTCAGTACGGCGGACGAGGCAGACCCGCCGTTAACAAATGGCGTAAAACAACGCTTTGCGGATGTCTTGTCGCAGTGGGAAAAAATCCAAGTTACACAAAAAGAGATTTTGGAAAAAGATGTCCCGGCTTTTAACGCGCTGTTTCAGGAGCATCGCATCCCGGCGGTGATAATCCCGTCGAAAACCCAAGAATCCAAGCCGGCAGTGCAGTGACTAAGCCTTTTCGCAGACAGCACTGCGAAAAGGTGGCTCTGTTGGAGCAGTTGTGATTTTAAAAATTGGAGCCATCAAAGTAGTCAGTTGGCAGTAAGCAATAGGCAAAAAACATGATCTTTTTAATTGCTTACTGCCTACTGCTTATTGCCTACTCTACTCAAACTGCTTAAATAAATGAATTTTACAACATCGGCAAAGTTTTGTCGATGTACGGCGCTAAGCGCTTAACAAGGATTCCTTCCAATGAACACAACCATGCTCGAGAAACCGATTATTCTGGCCGTTTGTCACCTCGCCCTGATGAGCCCGGGCTTTTCGCAAAAAATCGATTTGTCCTCGCTGCAAACCCGGGCTGAGGCATCGAATTACGAAGAAACCGCTCGCTACGAAGAAGTCATGACGTTCGCGCAAGCGGTTACCGCGGTTTCCGAGAAAATGCATTTAACCCATTTCGGCTACACCACGGAAGGACGCTCCTTGCCTCTGATTGTTTTCGGAGACGTCCCGGACGCCAGCCCGGAGGCGGCGCGTGCAACAAACAAAACTCGCGTCTTTATCCAGGCGAACATTCATGCCGGCGAGGTGTGCGGCAAAGAAGCGATGCTCGTGTTGCTGCGAAACCTCGCGTCCGGCAGACACTCCGAGTGGAGGCAGTCAGTAATTTTACTCATTGCGCCCATTTATAATGCAGACGGCAACGAGCGCATCAATATCAATCACCGCGGGCGACAGCACGGACCCATCGGTGGTATGGGCCAAAGGTCGAATGCACAGGGACTCGACCTCAACCGCGACCACATGAAACTCGACTCTCCCGAGGCGCGTTCGCTCGTCAGGCTGTTCAAGCGCTACGACCCGCATCTGGTCGTGGACCTTCATACCACCAACGGCACGAAACACGCTTACCATCTGACCTACTCGCCGCCCCTCAATCCGAACACGTACCCGGAGATCGATGATTTCCTGCGTAAGCAGTGGCTGCCGGCCGTCACGAAAACGGTCAAGAAAAAACACGGCTGGGATATTTATTATTACGGAAACCTCCCCTGGCGCGGCATGAATGTGGAAAAAGGGTGGTATACCTTTGACCATCGGCCGCGCTTCAACAACAACTATGTCGGGCTGCGCAACCGGTTTGCGATTTTGAGCGAGGCCTATTCTTATGCCAGCTTTGAAGAACGTATTCAGGCCACGTTGTATTTTGTAGAAGAAATCGTGAACTTCGCCGCTGCCTACTCGTATGACATCCTAAGAATTGTACAAGAAGCGGATTCGCATTCTATCGTTGGAAAAAGTCTTGCACTGCGAGCACAGCATGCGCGCGCACCCGAACCCGTGGACATTCTTTTAGGCGAGGTTGAAGAGGCCGTGAATCCATACAGCGGGAAAACCATCTTGCTGCGCACAGATGTGCGTAAAGCAGAAAAAATGGCCGAATACGGCACATTCGAGTCTACCGAGGAAACGGCAGCGCCGCAGGCATACTATATCCCGAAAGACCTGAAAAATGTCATGACCCTTTTACAGGGACACGGAATTCAAATGCAGCCGCTGCAACGCGAGCACAGGATGAAAGTCCGGCGCTTCCGCATCGATTCTACCCGGGTTGCGGAAAAAGAGTATCAAGGTCACAAACAGCAGACGCTTTTCGGCGTTTATGAAAACTCGGTTGAAACCATGCAGACAGGAACGGTTGTCGTTCCGGTGGACCAGCCACTCGGACGCCTGATCTTTTATCTGCTCGAACCGAGATCTGACGACGGCCTGGTTAATTGGGGGGTGCTCAACAAAGCTTTGGAAGGCGCGGATTATTATCCGATTTTAAGAAGTGATGAGAATTAACGACCATTATCTCATTTACTTGTTCCTCTGTTTAGCAGGTACAATTGAGTCTGCGTTTACGCAGAGCTCCAAAAAGCATGAGATCGGTTTCAGTTTTGCTTATGCTTACCACGAGAATCGCGATCTGCTGGTTTCCCCTTTAATCTACGCTGGCGGTGAGGCGCCGTTACGTTTATCTTACCATTACAAAGGAACCAAGAATAGACACCACCTTCGGATTTCATATAGCAGTGGTTCGTTGCAATCGTCTGTTGGCAACGTGACCGATGACATTCGGGGTGGGCTTCAATATGTATATCACCGTCATGTGGCTACACTTCCAAATAACAACATAAGAATCTTTTCCGGTTTCATTTGGGATAACACGATTTCAGCCAGAGAATATAAATTCCAAAACCTCGCAGGTTCTGAGACTTCCGGAGAATTTCTTTCTTCCTTAAACTTGTCCTTCCTGAGTGAATATGAAATCAACCAAAAGACCCACCTGGGACTTCAAATATTTATCCCGGTTTTAGCGTACCTATTGCGTCCGGGTTTTGCGTTGGGTCCTCCGGATGGGTTTAACGGGGATATTGGCGACAATAACATTACTAGCATTTTTACAGCCGGTGATGTCGCAACGGTTAATAACTACCTGCATATGAGAACGATCGTTTCTTACGAGAAAAATGTTTCCAGCCAGGTTGATTTAAGATTGGAGTATCAGTTTATTTTTTATCAGATTAAAAAACCTCGAAAAATCAGTACAGTCTCAAATTCGCTTGCTTTCGGAATCATTCTATTATTTTGAGCTTTGTAGACGCGGACCTTTTTTTCAAAAGAGCCTACCCTGAGCTTGTTGAAGGGTTCGTGTCTTTTTGAACGGATCAAAAGCTAACCTTCTTTAAGAAGGTCAGCTTTTTAGAAGAGAAGATGACAAGGACAAATAGACTAACAATTCTAGCGCTTGTTTGTATGATGCTCGCGTCCTGCGGCGATCTGTTTTTGGGCTCCGATCCTGAAAGCACACCTGAGAAAAACTTCGAGATCCTTTGGAATGACTTTGACAAAACCTATTCTTTTTTCGAGCTGAAGAACATAAACTGGGATTCGTTGTATGCGGTGTATCGCCCTCAAGTAACCCGCCAAACGGCCGGAGAACAGCTTTTTGAGATCATATCCACCATGCTAGCTCACCTAAAGGACGGGCATGTAGTGGTTCGCACTCCTCATGGTATTTATTCTTATACAGGTTGGTATGACCAATTTCCTGAAAATTTCCTGGGCATCTCTCATATTAAATCACAGTACCTTGCTGACTTTAGTCAAAGCGACCCAATCACTTATGGTTTACTCAATGATGATATTGCATACCTTCACATCAAGATTTTCGGTGCAAGAAACGAATCTTACAAAGTTATTGACAGGATCGTTGAAGATTTTCAGTCGTTGAAAGGAATTGTCGTTGATGTTCGTTCTAACGGCGGTGGAAGCGATCGCAACGCCGAGACCGTGGCGAGCCGTTTCGCCGAGAAGAAACGGCTTTATCGATATGTGCAATATCGAAATGGACCCAGACATTCTGATTTTACCGATTTATTCCCAGGCTACATTGAACCGGAAGGGCAAAAACAGTTTACCAAGCCAGTAGTCCTGTTGACAAACCGGAGCTGTTTTAGTGCTACAGAAACATTTGTCTTAGCGATGAGAATATTACCACATGTTACGGTAATTGGCGATACGACTGGCGGTGGAACAGGCAATCCGGTTTCTCGAGAACTCCCGAACGGGTGGACTTACCGTTTGTCAAGTTGGATAGAATATACCTCAGAAAAAGAACCGTTTGAAGGAATCGGGTTAGCGCCTGATATCCCGGTTGGGATTTCCCCCGCTGATTCACTTTTGGGAAAAGACACGATATTAGAGACGGCGATACAGATGCTCAGTCAATGATTCTGTTGATTTATAACTCTGTCAGGGTTAGAGTCTTACAATAAGATCTGTATATGGCATAATGATGCAACAGGATTATTGGATTGATGGATTACTGGATTTTTGTGAAGATTCATTTTACATTGATCCGGTACTCTAATAATCCATCAATCCGCGCTCAAAATCCTTGAGCTTTTAAAAAGCTTGTATTTTTGAGCAATACTTTGGTCGTAATACTATAAAGGCCTCCTTTTTGAGTGTTTATGCACTCAGACGAGTCAACTGGCAAGCAATCATAAAGATAACAATAAAGTTATTTCACTCCCAGGCTTTCTGCAAAATCTCATTCTTTTTTGAGAGTTTTTACAAATATTCGGTATCCTTTTTAAGTAAGTGTTCAAATTGGCACACTTGGCGCCCTTAGACTGCACATCTGTCAGAAAGTGTGTCTTCACACAAAACAGATCTAACTTCATGTTAATCAAAAAGTAAACGCGGGACGCGATGTTTAGAATTTAACTATAGACAATTGGTATGTTTTTTGCTGAAATAATTGAAAGACATCGAAGGTTATTAATGGAAACAGCGATCGTACTCCTATGTTCTCGAAGGAGGTAAAAATGAAAGACAAGGAATTTAGACAGTCGGATTACATGTCGTCACAATTGATGGAAATCGAGAGTTTTCGTATATCGTTGACTCAACAAGGCCAAGAAGCCGTGACGTTTCAAGATGCGGCGCTTTTGTGGGTAGCGCAAGGATATGCCGATGAATTCAGAAGTCAGTACATGCTAAAAAAGTATGAGTTTGAACCCGCTTACGCTTAAGTCACATGATTGAGGAAACTGAACATCCGTTTTTGTCAGACATGTAAACTTAGTAATACATTTTGTTATTAAGTTAGAACGCCGCCTTTCTCAACAAAGGCGGCTTTTTTTTGGCATAAAATTCGCCCCTGAGTCAGAATTATAAGATTAAGTGTATGACATACGTTGTCGTTAATTAATGAAGCGGGGAATAAGAAATGTTTTTTTCCGGTATATTCTTTTAGAGTTGGTTGTTACAATTAATTGTTCTCGCTTAAAATAAAAATGTGGATTATTTCGGTTTTTTTTCATAACTTTGAATACTCCGTTTTCATTGACCCATGGAGGTAATTTTATAAAATGCGAAGAAAAAACAAAACGTTTGTTCGCCTCGTCATTTTCTTGTTTTTGTTGTTTGCTGTCAATGCCAATGTTTACGCCCAATTCGGTGATTTTTTTGGTTTTGGAAAAAACAAAGTACATTATAAATCATTCAACTGGTCGATCATCAGAACCGAGCACTTCGACTTTCATTATTATGAAGAGGAACGTCAAGCGGCTATGGATGCTGCAGAAATCGCTGAAAGATCCTATGCCTACCTTTCTGAAGTTCTAGATTACAAGTTTAAGAAAAAAATCCCTCTCTTGCTCTATGCTTCTCACAACGACTTTCAACAAACCAACGCGATTCAAAGTTACATCAGTGAAGGCACGCAAGGAGTTACGGAGTCCCTAAAGGGACGTATGATTCTGCCGATCACGGGTTCCTACGCACAATTTATTCATGTCCTTACTCACGAAATGGTCCATGCGTTCCAATTCAATATTTTACTCTCGGACGGTCCATCAGATCTGGTTCGGCGATTTAATCCCCCTCTCTGGTTTATCGAAGGTATGGCAGAATATCTGTCTGTCGGGATGGACAACATCACTCGTATGTGGATGCGCGATGCGGTCTTAAATAATACCTTGTTATCTATCCCCGAAATGACTTTTGTTGCTGATATCCGAGTATATCGCATGGGGCAAGCCATTTGGTATTATGTCGGTGAGCGTTACGGTAAGGAAGTGGTCGGTCGCATATTTAAAACCGCGCGTGCAACGGGTGATATGAACCGCGCTTTCAAAGCCCACACTGGTTTGGACCTGGTTGAACTGTCCAAAAGATGGCAAGAGGATGCGCACACCAGATATTTACCGAGCGACGTGGTTCTGAAAAAACCTGGCGAAGTTGCCAAGCCAATCTCAGATCCTTGTAACGACTGCCAAAGTATTGACATCGTGCCGGCGATTTCACCGGATGGCAGTGAATTAGCTTATGTTGGAGCGCGAAACTTCTCCTTAAATATGTTGTTGCGCGACCTGGATGAAGAAGACAAAGTGAGCAAAATCGTCAGGAGTGGCAGTAGTGCAAGTTATGAAATCTTGAGATATTTCGACACATCTATGAACTGGTCTCCGGATGGCAAACAATTCTCCTTTGTTGCTAAGGCCGGTGGCAGCGACGTTATTTATATCGTGGAAGCGAAGAAGAAGAAAGTCATAAATAAACTATCTTTTAAGAAGTTAACGGGTATGGCTGCACCGAGCTGGTCACCCAACGGAGACCAACTGGTTTTCTCCGGTTTGAGCGGTGGAATTTCCGATCTGTATCTCGTCAATGCTGATGGCTCGAATCTGAAAAGGCTCACGGATGATAGATTCTCCTATCTGCATCCGCAATGGTCCCCGGATGGCAAGAAGATCGTTTTTACGACGGAAATGGGGCCTAATACCGATGTTGAAAATCTCATTTTCGGAGAATATAACATTGCGATCTACGATATCGCATCCGGTGAAACCGAGTTGTTGACTGAAACAGGTGGGAATTATATCAATCCAGTGTGGTCGAAAGAGGGCAATGAAATTTTCTTCGTTTCCGATGCCAGCGGTATCCCCAACATTTATTCCATAGACTTACAAACTCGTGAAGTTTACAGAATCACGAATTTCATAACCGGAGTAGCCGGAATTGTAACGCAAAGCCCGGCTATCACTTTGGCGCGTGACACCGGTCGGTTAGCGTTTAGCGCTTTTTCTAACGCGGGTTGGTATATTTATACCTTAGACGAATACGAGAAGGAAAAAGTGGAGCTCGAAGGGGTCGCGGTATTAGACTCTTTAGAGGATCCTAATGACAAATTTTTAGAATACTCGTTAGCCGACAGCGCTGAGTTTTCACTCTCCAACTATAAGTCGAAATTAACGCCAGATTTAATTGTTGGCGGGGGCGCCTTTGCTTCCAATGTTGGCTTTGCCGGTCAAACAGCTTTCTTGTTCAGCGATATGCTTGGAGACAAAACTTTGATTTTACAGGCGACCCTTTTTGGGGATCCTTTGGAGTCTACGCTTATCGCGACTTATTATAATCAAAGCCGACGGCTTAATTGGTCACTCTCCGGATTTCAATTCCGCGATGATTTCGGAGCTTTCACTGCTCCGGATGAAGCGGCTTTTGTCAGCCAAATTTTCCGCGGTGTTGGCGGTGCCGCATCGTTGCCGTTTAATACCTTTACACGATGGGAGTTCGGAGCCAATCTTTTCTTTATCAGTCAAGACGTCTTTAGAATTAATTTTCAAACAGGTCAAACGTCCCCCGAGGAATCAGGTGCTGCAAAATTTGCGAATTTTTCGACCTCCCTCATACGCGATACGGCCTTTTGGGGGATTTCAGCGCCCATCTCCGGAACTCGCGCCCGGTTAGAGGTTTCTCAAAACTTGGGGGATTTACAATATACAACCGTCTTCGCGGATTATCGAAAATATCTTGCAGTGAGCATACCAAGATACTCTTTTGCTTATCGTCTTGTCGCAGGGACCAACTTTGGAAGAAACCCGAGACGGTTCAGTATCGGGGGACCCTTCACGTTCAGAGGCGTCGATTTTGGAGACTTAAGAGGAACGCATATTGCATTTTCTAATCTCGAGTTCCGTTTCCCCATGTTCCCCTTCCTGCCGTTACAGTATGACTTTCTGACGGCTGTTGCTTTCTTTGATGCCGCTCATGCTTGGGGCAATGTCGGCACTTTTGTCGATGTGGATGACAATGGGAATCTTATCCCAACATCGTTTAATGTGGATTTCGACGTTAACGATATCCTGTACTCCTATGGGCTTGGAATTCGATTTAACTTAGGCGGATTGCTGGTGCTCAGATGGGATTTCCCGTTAAGAAGGGAACGCGATCCCGTCACCGGGCAGCACTTTGCTCCAAAGACATTTTTCTCAATTGGCTTAGATTACTAACGGGAACGAAGACTCATTCAAGAATATTGGAATTCTATTTTTTCGTTTCCGGAATACAAAGAGGGGTTTCTTGCTTCCAGGAGTGAGGAGCCCCTCTTTTTATCATCTTATCCTAGTTAGTGTCTGAACGAAAACGGCCCTATCTTCCCGAAGGCCTCCTGGCCGAGGGTGAATTCCCGCTTGGCTCGGCGGGACGCCTTCGCGAAGAAGTTTTCAAATCGCACATTTTTCGAGTTTTCGTTCAGACACTCGTTAGTAAGAAAGAGTAAAATCATGAATTTTTACAGACAATCTCCGTCATTTTATCTAAATGTTGGTATTGTTAGTATGAAAAATTAAGAAACTCTTTCGGAATTAAAGCGTAAAATCGCACTATATACTATATATGGTATGTCTACGAATTATGGAGGACTAAACTTGAGTAATAAGTTAAAGATCATCATTACATTAGGGTGTGTGGGTCTTCTCTATCTGGGAGTAGGTTACCAAAGCCAGACAACTCAGATATTAGATGAAGAAACCTCAAACGTTCACCAGAAGATCATTCAATTGAGCTCATTCTCTAAAGTCGACCAAAAACGTACAAAAAACATCCAAAAAGTTTTATCTGTATTGAACCGTTATAATAGCTCAATGTCATTTGACAGAAAATATGCTATCGCATCTGAGATCAGTGACGCCAGTATGAAATATGAAAATCTCGATATCAATCTCTTATGCGCCACCATCACCCATGAATCGGCATTTACCTGGGATCCGGCAATCGTTTCGCCGGCAGGCGCTCTTGGTCTGATGCAAGTGATGCCTGAAACGGGTAAATTTTTAGCCTCGATTGAAGGTTTGAAGTGGACCTCTCAGGAAGACATTCTCTTCGATCCGGTAATCAATATCAGGTTAGGAAGCCGTTATCTGTCAAGTCTCATCGAGTTATATGACATCGATGGCGGTTTGGCAGCTTATAACGGAGGCGGTAAAATTGCTCGGATGTGGTTGGCAAACGGCAGGGCTGACGGTATCCTCTATCAGGAAACCCAGAATTATGTGCCGGCAGTGTTGTCGTTGTATAAGGAGTTTAGAAATTAAACTCGTTTTGAAATCCCAGTTTTATTCAAGCCCGGTTTTAATCCGGGCTTTTTTTATGATTTTCAATGTTACAGGCTCCCTTATGTCAGAAATATACAAATTCATACGTGGCGATGCCACCACTTTAAACATACGAGGATAACAGAATTCTCAAGGATGTACAGGATGTCATTTTCAAGAATTTTATCATGTTATCCTCGTCAAAAAAAGAGTAATACTCTGTGATCGGTTACCTCTCAGCAAGGTTAACAGTATATAACTGACTGTTTTCTTGCACGCACAGTTTCTTCCCCCGCGGGGAAATTGTGTAATCGCTTGATTGAAGGGGAACTTTTAAGTTAGTTGCCTTTCCTAACCAATCGCTTTCCCACAGCTCGCCAGCATAAACAAAATAGACTCTATCTAAATTCGAGACCAGAAACCGGTCTGACAAGGATTCCGTCATGCTACTTTCCGTCACTGTTTCCACTTTTCGAGAGACAATATCTACAGTGCGAATCGCCGAGACCCGATTCGCCTCATAATCAAATTCTGAATAAATCACCACGCCTTTATTTCTCCAGAATTCAATCGACTCGATGTTCTGAACGACCGGACCTTCTAACAAAACGGTCTGCTTTTGGGAGACCGGGTCACAACTCCAGACCTCATAAGCAAAATTCATGGAGAACTGTTGTTCCTCGTAAGTGGCAAGAAAGAGAAGTTGCTCACGGTTTTGCCAATCAATTAACCAATTTGTTTTCCCGGACTGAGAGGGAGACCACCAGTCTCCTGACTTGACTGAAACGATGACGATTCCCTGAATCAAATCGGCATAGAGTCCTTCCCTGCCATGGGATGCTTCTAAAGCGATGTAGTCGCCATTCGGAGACCATTTTAAATTTGTTATTTCAAAGTCGAAGCTGCCTTGACGTAACAGGGGCCGTAGCCGTGAACCATTTTTCCGGATGACATACAGATTTTCGACAAAATCCCAATTATCATTGAGCTCTCTTACAACAAAGGCCATCCGATTTCCCCGCGGCGACCAAGCGAATTTCGGGAGGATCTTCCGCTTATCGCTGTCAATAATGATTTTAGATTCACGTCCGCCTCCGGTGCCAACAGTATAGAGACCATTTATACCCTTGTCCCCTTTATAAAATCCAATTTCCCTGCCATTCGGAGACCACTGTGGATAATCACAATGTCCATGGAAAGTAATTTGCTTTTTAGTGATGCGGGATTTTTCCAAGGTTGAATCGTGCGCGACGATTTCAGGGATAAAATTGTCCGTGACCAGGTATGCTTTAGGAAAACCCAACTTACGTATTTTCGATAAAGCATCCTCAGCGGCTGCCGTGTCTAAAAAGGGTCCCACACGAATACGGTAAAGTGAATCTTCAGACCTGGCTGAGATGTTGGGTATGTATGCAGGAAGGTCCGAACCTGCGAGTTGTGTCACTAAATTTTCCGCGTTTGGGCGATTTTGAAAAGCGGCTATTTGGACGCTCATTCCGAGAACGAAATTACTCGAGTCCACGAGAGCGCTGGAATCCTCAAGAGCGAGCAGTCTGTTTTTTCCATTTTGCAACGTGCTCTTGTTATCTTGACATCCGGTCAAAGAAAATAATATGAACAGCGCCCAAAGAAGATTTGTTTTCATAAAAGTTGTCATATTTTTGTTGAGGTGATTTTTAATTCAACTCATTTCATGCGGACTTAGTTTCCTGAAGAGTCGCAAAGTGCTTTTCCTTGATTTTCATGTAGAATCTCTCTATATTTTGCAATTCCTAACGCGGCGAAGTCCTGCAAAAACGCGGGATTTACAACCCCGTATAAAGCACGGAATTTAACAACCGCAAATGCATGGAACACGGATTTAACGGATAAAACGGATTTATACGGATTTGGTCTTGGATGAAAACCAAATCATGAGCCACACAAGCCACATTCCACTGACTTCGACACATTCCGTTAAGTCCAATCCGTTCCGATCCGTTAAATCCGTGTCATCCGCGTTCTATTTTTTATTGTACTTTATTGCAAAACTTTATTGATAATACCATAACCTTTTTTATAAAACTAACTTTTATTTTATACAAATTATGGCAGAACGAAAAACGCACTCAGCAGATTTGTCTGACTTGAGAATAGACCACCCATCGGAGTCTGATCGGAATGACCGCACCGGCAAAAGCAGAATTGTCCTGAGCGGGATCGCGGTTGTTTCTCTGATCATTTTTACACTCTTCTGGTTTTTTTCGGGGAAGCAGGCCGTTTCCAAACTTACGTTAAAGGAGGTAGCCTATGTACATCCCTCAAAGAAAAATACGATTTTAACAGCAAGTGGTTATGTCGTGGCACAGCGCCAGGCGGCGGTCGCCTCCAAGGGGACGGGCAGGTTGGAATTACTTCGAGTTGAGGAAGGAGATGAAGTAAAAAAAGGACATATTATCGCGCGATTAGAGCATAACGACGTCGATGCATCTCTAAAACAAGCTGAAGCAAATCTCGAAATGGCAAAAGCACTTTTAAGGCAAAATGAAGCTGATTTACACGAAGCCAGGCTGAACCATCAAAGGCAAAAAGGATTGTTGGCTAAAGGCTTGATCGCGGATTCGGAGTATGAGATTGCAGAAGCCCGTTTTAAGAGTGCTGAAGCGGCCGTGGCTTCCGGTAAAGCCCAAATCAAGCTTGCAGAAGCGACCGTGCTTTCCGCTCAGGTGGAGGTGGAGAACACGAGAATTCGGGCGCCTTTCGACGGCACTGTACTCACGAAGAATGCCGATATCGGGGAGATAGTTGCACCCTTTGCAGCGTCCTCGAATTCTCGCGGGGCAGTGGTGACCATCGCCGACATGACTTCTTTGGAGGTTGAAGCGGATGTCTCCGAAGCCAACATTCAACGGGTAAATGTAAGGCAAGCATGTGAAATCATTCTCGATGCTTTCCCGGATATCCGTTACCCAGGCTATGTGCATAAAATCGTACCGACTGCGGACCGCGCAAAAGCAACAGTCTTGACGAAAATCCGCTTCAAGAAACGGGATGAAAAAGTTTTACCCGAGATGAGCGCTAAAGTGAATTTTCTCGCAACAAAGATAACCGACGGCGCCGCTTCACGTCAGCCCTTTTTAGCGGTACCGAAGTCAGCGCTTGTCAAAAAAAATTACTTAGACATTGTTTTTGTTGTACGTGATGAAACCGTAATTGAGATGCCTGTTTCGCTTGGAAAAAAATATGGCGATCTCATCGAAGTCTTAGAAGGTGTTTCGTTAGGAGATAAAATTGTTCTCAATCCTCGTGACGACTTGAAATCGGGATTGACTGTGACAGAAGATTCGAATGAGTGAACATTGAACTCGGAGGGAATAGGGAATGTCGAATACGATAGTTGATGTGAAAGAGGTCTCTATATCATATCGCCGCGGCAAACAAGCGGTTCCGGTGCTTGAAAACATCTCTTTAAGCGTACCTGAAGGAGAATTCTTTTGTTTGATGGGTCCTTCAGGATCCGGCAAAACCACCTTACTGAACTTGATTGCAGGAATAGACAAACCGGATTCCGGAACCATCGATGTTGCAGGTACGGACATAATCAAGCTTTCAGAGTCGAATTTAGCTGGCTGGCGCGCCCGTCACGTCGGGTTCGTTTTCCAGTTCTATAACTTGATACCCGTTTTAACGGCTTTCGAAAATGTTGAACTTCCTTTATTGTTAACCAAACTTTCAAAAAAAGAACGCAAGAAACACGTCCAAACCGTTTTGGACATCGTCGGGTTGGGCGATAGAATGAAACATTATCCCAACCAACTTTCCGGGGGACAGGAACAGCGGGTCGCTATCGCACGCGCGATTGTGACCGATCCGACAATCGTAGTTGCAGATGAGCCGACAGGAGACTTGGATAAAGATTCAGCAGAGGAAATTCTGACTCTTATGGAGCGACTTAATTCGGAATTCAAGAAGACGATCATCATGGTGACACACGATCAACGCGCAGCCCAGAAGGCCCATATCATCCGCCATCTCGATAAGGGCCTCTTAGATGAAAATGAGACCGTGCGAGGTGCGAGAACATGAAAATCCTAAAACTCATCTTTAAAAACGCCTTCCGGCATAAACTCAGGTCCGTTCTCACCGCATTTGGCATCGCCATCGCGATTTTGGCTTTTGGCTTGTTGCGTACGGTTATGGATGCTTATTTTGTCGGGGTCGATTCGTCCTCCAACTCGAGATTAGTTACACGAAACAGTGTTTCACTGACGATCTCAATGCCGTATGCCTATAAAAAAAAAATTTCAGCGATTGCCGGCGTGACCCATGTTTCGGTGGCGCAATGGTTCGGCGGCACATATAAAGACCCGAAGAATTTCTTTGCACAATTTGCTATTGAGCCGGAGACCTTTCTCGAACTTTATCCTGAATATCTCCTCACAGAGCAGGAAAAGGAAAACTTCATCAAAGAACGAAATTCCTGCATCGTTGGCGCCACGCTTGCTGAAAGGTACGGCTGGGAGGTGGGAGATTCGTTTCGACTTATCGGCGCGATTTACCCCGGCAACTGGGATTTCGTCATTCGAGGCATTTATCGCGGCGCCGAAAAGGGCACAAACCTGTCCACGATGTTTTTTCATTATCCGTATTTGGATGAAAGCTTAAAAGCGATTTCTCCGGGACGCGCGGGGAGAGTCGGCGCTTTTTACATCGGAATTGAAAATCCGGAAAATGCGGCTCAAATGATCGAAACCATCGACGCAATGTTTGCCAACTCTCCCGCAGAAACCAAAACGGAAACCGAACGCGAATTTCGCATGGGTTTTGTGTCGATGGTCGGAACCATCCTTACTGCAGTACGTATTATCTCGATTGTTGTGGTCGCCATCATCCTGCTGGTTTTAGCGAATACCATGGCGATGACCGCACGGGAGCGCATCTCTGAATATGCTGTTCTTAAAACGCTTGGCTTTCAGGCTAAGCATCTATTAACCTTGATCTTCGGAGAATCTGTTTTCATTGCGATTTTCGGGGGCCTCATCGGCCTGCTTATCATGTTTCCGGTCGTACGCAGGTTTGGGGTTTTCCTGACACAAACCTTAGGAAACTTTTTTCCGATTTTCGAGGTCTCAGCAACAACATTGATCCTGGCTGCGATTGCTTCGCTGACTGTTGGCGTGTTAGCGGCGTGTTTTCCGGCGATTCGAGCCATTCGTATGAAAATTTCCGATGGACTACGAACGATTGGGTAAGTGTCTTTTGCAAAGAACGTCTATAGTCATCACCGAAATCAATCACTGGGGATATCAAAGAGTTGGCATATTTTTGACCGGATAACAGGATTCTCAAGATGACCAGGATTTCATTTTCAAGAATTTTATCCTGTTAATCAGTGGAGGTTTAAAAATGGAAATCAAAGAGATTACAGAAAAAATACCTGGAGAGGAGTCATCCTGTAAATCCGGCTTATCCTGTTATCTTGTCAAAAAAGATGAATACCTTGTGATCGGTTACGCGTCACCTATGAGATCATACCGGAGTGAACCATGAAAATACCCTTTGTTTATAATATTCGAAACGTGACAGCGAGAAAATTGACCACCGCGTTGACTGTTTTAGGAATCGGCTTGGTTGTTTTTGTGTTTTCAGCGGTTCTTATGTTAGCAGACGGCTTTCGAAAAACCATGGTTAGCACCGGCGACGCCAGCAATGTCATCTTCTTACGAAAAGGCTCTAATTCTGAGTTAAACAGCGGTATTTCGCGTAGTCAAGCCAACATCATCAAGACGCAACAGGAAGCTTATTTGATGGACGACGGCGCCGCCTTAGTGACGGGCGAAGTGGTTGTGGTCAACAACTTACGCAAACGAGCGAACGATAAGCCATCCAATGTCGTGGTTCGCGGCGTCTCCAAGGAATCGTTGACCTTACGCCGCAAAGTTAAAATCGTCGAAGGGCGATTGTGGCGCCAGGGGACCTCCGAAATCATCGCAGGAAAAGGCGTCGCAGGAAAATTTAAAGGGTGTGGTTTAGGCGAGACCGTGCGGATGGGTATGCGAGACTGGGAAGTCGTCGGGATCTTTGAAGCGAACGGGTCGAGCTTTGAGTCGGAGATTTGGGGTGATGTCGAACAATTCATGCAAGCTTTCCGCCGGCCGGTTTTTTCGTCAGTGACGATGAGAATGAAAGACCCCTCTAAATTTGAAGAAATGAAGACACGTATGGAAAGCGACCCGCAACTGACCGTTGAGGCCAAACGTGAGCTCGCTTTTTATGAGGAGCAGTCGCAAAACCTCGGACTCTTTATTCAAATTTTGGGGCTGACCATTACAATTATTTTTAGTTTTGGCGCGATGACCGGCGCGGTGATTACCATGTATGCCGCAGTAGCCAACCGTTCAGCGGAGATCGGAACCTTGCGAGCTCTCGGTTTTAAACGTAGAAACATACTGGCATCCTTTCTCATTGAATGTGTTTTAATTTCGTTGATTGGCGGCGCCTTGGGAATTTTCTTTGCCTCCTTTCTGCAATTTATGGATATTTCAACGACCAATTGGAGTACATTTTCTGAGGTTGTTTTTGGGTTTCATTTGACTTCAGGGATTGTCATCGGGTCCTTGATTTTCTCTGTGATCATGGGGTTGATCGGAGGATTCGCTCCTGCTGTGCGAGCGGCGCGCATGCCGGTGATAAATGCATTAAGGGCGGCGTGATGAATGAGGTAACAATATAATAAATAATGTGTTTCAGAGCATAAAAGCTGGAGATATTAATAATGTGGGTTGAGGAATTTAGTTTAGAAAATATCCGTTGTTTTGAAAAAGCAACTCTTAAGTTTACTGCTGCTGGGGAGCATTACCGTTGGGTGACCTTTTTGAGTGAGAACGGTGGTGGAAAAAGCACGGTAATCCAAGCGTTAGGACTCCTATTAGCAGGTCCCGAGGGTGCTCAAAAACTTTTGCCGAGCCCTGTAGGATGGGTAAGGAATGAGAACGAACCCGGTAAGATGTCAATCCGAATACACCAGAGCGAAAATGACCCTGGCAAATTCGGCGAGCAACGAGTTTCTCGCACTTTTGGGTATACTTATTTTCTTACTGGAACAAAAACAGTAACTATTCGAAATAGACAATATACAGAACCCACCATTCTGGAAAACAAGGAAAAAAGGTTAACATGGTTGCGTCAAAATGCCTTGACCTCAAAAGGTACCGGATGGTTCGCAGTTGGATATGGCGCCTTTCGTAGATTAACGCGCTCAAGTCAGATCATTGTGCCATCACTGGAGCCACAAGCTAGATTCAACAACTTTACGACTCAATTCGATGAAGACCAACCTCTTTCTGCTTTTGAACGCTGGATGGTGTATTTGGACTATCGAATTGCCAAGGAAAATGACAGAGAAGCAAGAAATCAAAGGGAATTGGGCGTAGCGGCGATCGACAAGGTTTTACCTGATGGAGTTAAATTTGATACTGTTTCCAGCGAAGGACGGATATATTTTAACATAGGAGGACAAAAAGTACCAACCATTGGCTTGAGTGATGGTTATCGCAGCGTGTTAGCTTTAGCAGGTGATTTAGTCTGGCGTCTTATACTAGCTTTTCCAAACAGCACTGATCCTTTGAATGAAGAAGGTGTGGTTTTGATCGATGAATTAGATATTCATCTTCATCCGAAATGGCAACGGGATATTGCTATATGGCTGCAGGAACAGTTCCCCAATCTTCAATTTATTGTTGCGACTCACAGTCCGCTGCTTGCTGCAGGTGCAGGATATGACGCATTGACACTAAGGTTTTTTCTCGATGAGGGTAAGACGCGGGTTGAAAAAATCGAAAACATTGCAGCATTAAATGTAGATCGCATTTTACAGAGCAAAGCATTTGGTCTCGTATCTTCCTATTCTCCCCAGACTCAAAGAAAAATCAAACGATATGACACTCTTATACGAAAAAGGCGTCGAACACCTCGAGAAGAAAATGAATTGCAGGCTGACTTATTCCCATTTATGAAAACAGCCCGCCCATTCGGCGCCCCTCCAGAGCCCGACTCCCTCAATGCAAAGATCGACGCATACCTAAGCAAAGTGTTGAATGATTAGAATATCGAGAGCTTCAGAACCGAAAATTCTTAAGAAAAAAGCGCGGGAATGGACCGTGAAACTTCTTGCTGCTGTAACAGAAAAAGAGCAGAAGAAAGTCGATAAGAAATACAGACATCAACAGATAAAAGAAACTTTGAAAATCATGTTTCATGGAAAATGTGCTTATTGCGAGAGCAAAATAACACATATCGATTATGGACAGATTGACCACTTCAAACCCAAATCCAAATATCCGGAACTCACTTTTGAATGGACTAATCTGTTATTAGCATGTGGAATTTGTAATGGTCCGGTCTACAAAGGTAATAGTTTTCCTGAGGCTGAAGAAGGCGGTCCTTTAGTCAATCCTTGTAGCGACGATCCAATTGAGAATTTTGAGTTTTTTTATGACGTCCATACTCAAATTGAGAGTGTTTATGGTGTGACAAAAAGAGG
>JBHHWX010000029.1:0-22308 GCA_046756745.1 bacterium
ACAACTGCTCCAACGGAGCCACCTTTTCGCAGTGCTGTCTGCGAAAAGGCTTAGAATCTTGACTTTCAAAAAAGGATTGCTTATTTTAATCTGACCCGGATCAAAAAAGAAACTATCTTGCCCAATCGTCAACAATTTTCCTCAAAACTCGCCACTATCCTCACCATGATCGGTGTTTCAGTCGGACTGGGAAACGTCTGGCGCTTTCCCTACATGATGGGAAAATACGGCGGCAGCGCTTTTTTGCTCGTATATCTCTTATTCACAATGCTCTTCGCGATACCAGCAGTGATGGCAGAATGGGGATTGGGACGCGAGACCCGGCAAGGGCCAATCGGAGCGTTTTCCACAGTCTGGGGCTCGACTGCCGGGAAGCTTATAGGATTCATGCTTCTATTCACCGTGCTGGTGGCCAACTCTTACTATATAGTTGTCATTGCCAACGTCCTTTATACCACTTTCTTTTCTCTGTTTCAAGGCTTTGGGGAGACGCAGGAAGCCGACTTCAAAGCCGGTCTCAGCAACGGTCTCTTGCAATACGTTATTGCACTGAGCACGCTGGTCGCAGCCCTGTATGTGATCTATCGCGGACTGAACAAGGGCATCGAATCCATCAGCAAGCTCATTGTGCCCTTTTTTGCGGTCGTCATGATTTATCTGGTCATCAGCGCGTTTTCGTTGGAAGGCGCCCCGGAAGAATTTGCGGCCTTTTTAAAACCCGATTTTTCTGCTATCCATGCTGAGCAAATCTTTGCCGCATTAGGACAGGCGTTTTTTTCGTTGGGATTAGGCGGAACGTTCTTGCTCGTTTACGGAAGCTATTTGCAACCGGAACAAAGCATCCCGCGCTCTGCCGCGGCGATAGCGCTGGGAGACACCGGGGCGGCGCTTTTCGCTTCGTTATTCATCGTTCCTTCCATCCTGGTTTTTGGCTTAGATATGACTGCCGGACCCACCTTGATTTTCTCCACCTTGCCTAAATTATTTGCAGTCATGCCGGCCGGCCGGATTTTGGGCAGCGGTTTTCTCCTGGCTTTGTCGATGGTGGCTTTTCTCTCCAGTATCGCGGCGTTAGAGGTCTTGGTTGGCGGGCTGGGTGATGCTCGTCAACTCACCCTAAACCGTCCGAAAATAATCATCGGCATCGGAGCGCTCGAAGCGATTTTAATGCTGCCCAGCGCCTTCAAACCGGACCTCATCGCTATTTTGGATTTGGTGTTCGGTTCCGGCATGCAGATATTTGGCAGTGCACTGACCGTTATCGGTTTTGCTTGGGGATTGGGTCGTCTCAAAGCTTTGCAGCAGATTTTCAAGTCGCCTCATAGCTGGGAAGGAACGCTTACTTTCTTATGGATTCGGTGGGTGCTGCCGATCGCGCTGCTCAGCATCCTTATCAGTTACATCTATTCATCCGTCGTTGAATAATCCGGATTTTGGGGGAGCTTTTTTAGTTAGTGTCTGAACGACGACCCATAAATTTCGTTGCTTTTGCGATTGGAAGGTCGTATCTTTTTAAAAATAACTATCCACGCACATGACCACACACATCAAAACAGACCCGCTTACGGAGACGGTTACAAAATGAATTTCCCCAAAGGCCGTGACTTGATTTCGCTGCTGCATCTTTCGCATGTTGACAACCTAAAAAATGCCGCACGGCTTTTGTGGTTAACGAGAAGGACTCAGACGTGGCTTCCTTTACAATAAAATATGCCGGTGGCACGGATCAAGGCTTAGTAAGAAAGGATAACCAAGATTGTTTTGGTAAATTTCCGGAAGACGATGATGATCTTGATGCACCGGGTGGCCAATTGTTCATCGTCGCGGATGGTATGGGCGGGCACATGGGGGGTCAAGAAGCCAGTAAATTAGCCGTAACAACCATCCGGAAATGTTATTTTTCTGAAAGGGCAAACGAGATTCCAAAACGACTTGAAAAAGCATTTATTGAAGCCAACCAAAATATTCATAGGCATGCAGAAAATCACCCTCATCTCTATGGAATGGGGACAACGTGCACCGCGTTAGCCTTTTCCGCTACCCAGGTTTACGTAGCGCACGTCGGTGACAGCCGCGCATACCTGATAAACAAGACAAAAATGCAAAAGCTCACCGAAGACCACTCGCAAGTCGCCGAAATGCAGCGTCAGGGACTTTTAACCGAAGAAGAGGCGCAATTACATCCCCACCGTTCTATCCTGACGCGCGCTTTGGGAATTTTACCGGAAGTGGAAGTCGATATTCAAGACGATATTAGTTTGAAAGCAGGAGATTCTTTTCTGCTCTGCACCGATGGGTTGGCCAAAGTAGCGAGAGCGACTCTTAAAGATATCGTTTTATCGAAAGAGCCGAAAGAAGCCTGCAAACGGCTCATTAAACTCGCTAACGATGCCGGCGGCGACGACAACGTAACGGTTCAGATTGTTTCGGTAAGAAGTGGGGAGAAAAGAAAGGGGAAATTGAGATTTTGGTCGTGACATGTGTGTCCTGTCATTTCGAAGCGAAGCGAGAAATCTGCTGGAGCAAAAACTGTTATGTAAGTATTTGTTTTCGTGAATCCTATCTGTGGCAGCTCTGATTCTGTGGGCGGGCTTTTCTTGTCGGTTTGCCCTGGTGGATACATTGATAGAGAGTTTCCTCAAGACCCAGACAGCCACCACAAACCTTTATTATAAAGCCCGAAAATCTTGCCGTGTAATTTCCAATTCTCAAAAGGTGTGTTCTTGCTCTTCGAACGCACCTGTTTTTTAGTCACAACCCACTCCGCTTTCGGGTCGAAAATGGTTAAGGACGCCGGGGCCCCTATTTTAAGCCGGCCTCTTTCGAGTTTCAGAATATCAGCAGGATTTTTCGACATTTTACCAATCGCCTCTGCGAGAGACAAAACTCCGGTATCGACGAGCTGCGTCAGGACCAATCCTAACGCGGTCTCCAGCCCGATAATTCCAAACGGGGCTGCCTCGTAATCAGACTCCTTTTCTTCCACAGCGTGTGGGGCGTGATCCGTTGCAATGACGTCGATTGTTCCGTCGCGTAAACCTGTAAAAATCGCCTCAACATCGTTCTGGGTGCGTAATGGCGGGTTCATTTTCGTATTCGTATCATAGTCCAGGACAGCTTCGTGATTGAGTGTAAAATGATGCGGAGTCACTTCGCAGGTCACGCGCACGCCCTTGTTTTTTGCCTGACGCACCAAATCCACCGCGCCGGCTGTCGAAATATGAGCGATATGCAGTTTTGCCTGAGTAAATTCAGCGACCAGGATGTCACGTGCCACGATAATGTCCTCGGATAACCCTGAGATGCCGGGAAGCCCCAATCGCGTGGAAACAGCTCCTTCGTGCATCGCCCCTTTACCAGTCAGCGACTTATCTTCACAATGCTCGATAATAGGGACGTCGAACATACTGGCGTACTCCATGGCGCGGCGCAAAATCTCAGAAGTCGCAACCGGATCCCCGTCATCGGAAAAGGCAACCGTTCCAGCTTCAATAAGCTCTGCCATGGCGGTGAGCTCGGCCCCTTGCCGGTTTTTCGTCACTGCGGCGATGGGGAAAACATCCACCAGCAGCTTTTCGGAACGTTCTTTTAAAAACCGGATCACTTCCGCATTATCCGCAGCCGGTTCTGTGTTAGGCATAGGACAAACACTCGTAAACCCGCCTGACATCGCGGCGCCGGCCCCGGATTCCACAGTCTCCTCATCCTCGCGCCCGGGCTCTCTTAAATGCACATGCATATCGATCAAACCGGGACAAAGTGTATAACCTTGTAAATCGATCGTTTCCCCGGCAAATTTTGAGGCGTCAATTTTACCTATTTTTTTGAGCCGGCCGCCTTCGATCAAAACATCCTTTTTTCCCCGGTGCGCTTTTTCGGGATCGATAAGTTCCGCGTTCTTAAAAAGTACGGACTCTAAGGGCTTCACATGCTCCATCAGCGGATTCTACTCCTCTATTTTTTTCACAGCTTGTCCACCGCTCAGCAAATACAACACGGCCATTCTTATCGCCACACCATTTGTGACTTGATTCAAAATCAATGAAAAATCGCTGTCCGCTAACTCACTCTCGATTTCGACCCCCCGGTTAATCGGGCCCGGATGTAAAATGGTGATATCTTTTTTTGCCCGCTCCAATCTCTCCCGGGTGACGCCAAAGACACGCTGGTATTCCCGATTCGAAGGAAAAAGGCTTTTGGATTGCCGCTCGAGTTGAATGCGTAAAATATTGAGAACGTCAGCCCAAGCAATGGCCTCATCGATGTCATAGAAAATATTCACTCCCCACTGCGCCGATTCCACAGGCATCATCGTCGGCGGGCCGCAGAGCGCGACTTGTGCGCCAACCGCCTGCAAGCCATAGATATTGGATCGGGCAACACGACTGTGAGCAATATCGCCTACAATCACGACTTTCAAACCGGCAAGATTTTGAAATTTATCGCGCAACGTCATCAAGTCAAGTAATCCTTGAGTAGGGTGCTCGTGGCGTCCATCGCCGGCATTGATGATCGAGGATTCAACGCATTGGGTTAAAAAATTCGCCGCCCCGGCTGCGCTGTGCCGGATCACCACCAGATCGATTTTCATCGCTTCGATATTTCGAATCGTATCTTTAAGCGTTTCTCCCTTAAGAACGGAAGACGAAGAAGCGGAAAAATTAACCGAATCCGCTGAAAGCCGCTTTTCTGCAAGCTCGAATGAAATTCGGGTGCGAGTGGATGGTTCGAAAAATAAATTGACAACGGTTTTGCCGCGTAAGGTAGGCACTTTAGGAATGGGACGCGTCAGGACTTCTCGAAACGATTCTGCAGTATCTAAAATAATTTGTATTTCTTTGTTTGTAAACCCCTCTAAACCTAATAAATGTTTTCTTTTGAATTCCAATTATGATTCCCTTACAGGTTTCACCAATATCACCCCGTCCTGATTGTCAATCTCCTTTACTTGAACTCTAACTGCTTCATCCTGTGAAGTCGTGAGCGTCTTCCCAACATAGTCGGCCCGAATCGGGAGCTCACGAAATCCGCGATCGATGATCACCGCGAGTTGAATTTTTGTCGGCCGTCCGAAGTCGATAATGGCGTCCAATGCGGCGCGCACAGTACGACCGGTATACAAAACATCGTCAACCAGAATCACGACCTTGCCGTTGATTTCGAAGTCGATCTCTGTTGTGCCCACGACAGGTTTTTTGATATTTTTAAAAACATCGTCGCGGTACATCGTGACGTCGAGAATGCCTAACGGAGGCGTCTTTTTTTCGATATCATAAATGCTGTCGATCAAACGCTGCGCCAACGGAACTCCGCGCGTTCGAATACCCAGAATTACCAGGTTATCCGCGCCGAAATTGTGCTCGACAATTTCATGGGCCAGCCGGGTAATTGTCCTCTTTAGGCCTTCAGAGCCAATGACTTGTGTTATGATTTCCTTGGACATCGGGATGGAAGTTATCTCATAAAAAAGCCTTCTCTGAAGTTCCGAGAAGGCACTCTTTCGGGGGGAATGATACAAAAATTTCTAACAAGAGTCAAGCAAAATGTAACGCAGGCTTCCAGCCTGTAGGTATCTTGCATGCAAGATGCCTGCTGTACACCCAACTCGTAACTGACCGATTACCGAGAAACAGAATATTTTACTTGATCTTTTTTCTAACTTGTTATAGTTTGTTCTAGATTAAATTCGATGCTAAAACGCAGGGAAGGTGTGCCGATGGAAACCGGTGTTTAAGTCACCCCGCCTTGAGTTGTTCTTGAAGCGACCCCGCTTCGCTTTCCGACCCCTGTAATACGAAAAATGTTCATGGCAATTCTGCATGGAGGTTTTGAGATGCAGAAGATAACCTTTATTTTACTGACTGCCGTTCTGTGCTTGAGCCTGTCCGGCTATGCCCGGGCGCAGCAGAGCCAAGCGCTCCCGCCTGCCTGGCAGGATGCCCGGACGCAGCCACTTGATTTAACCGATTCCCAGGACTTAAACAAACTCGAGTTTGCACGCTGGCAGCAGCGTCGCAGCTCTAAAGAGACCACGCCTGCCGACGACGGCCTGACTTTGCTCGGCGAATGGCGCTGGGGAATCTGCCGCGGCGTTGCCGTGATTGATTCGGTGCATATCGCCGTAGGCAATGGCCAGTTGCTGCAAGTGTTGGATATTTCGGACGCCAATCAACCTGAGATTGTGGCTGAGGTGGCGACGGCCGGCACCGTTGCCGACATCGCCGTTAGCGGAGACTATGCCTATGTCATCGGAGGCGGTCATTTGGACGTCGTTTATCTTGCCGACGTTCTCAATCCGCAAGTGGTGGCCAGTTGGTCTGATGGCGTCTTCTATGTGCTGATAGCCAGCGATATTCGCGGGCTGCCCTATGTTTACCTGGGCGGCGACAACTTCTCCGTAATAGACGTCTCCGACCCTTCTATCCCAATTCCTTTAATCCGGAGACCACGATTCGTTACCAACTTTCGGCAGTCAGCGAAGTGAGATTAACAATTTACAATACATTAGGGCGCAAGATTCGCACACTTGTCAAAAGGAAACATCGATCTGGAGATTATTTCGTTACATGGAACGGAATAGACGAGCGCGGAAATATGGTAGCCAGCGGCCTTTATTTTTATCGATTGCAAGCGGGTCAATTTGTTCAAACCCGCAAGATGCTATTACTCCGGTAGGGAACGGTCGCGACCGTTCCCTGCGGTTATAGCAAAATAAAGCTAAAATAGGCACTATCATGCCAGGATCAAAGCATTATCTGTCAATTAAATGCTGGAGAATTTATGCAAAGCAGAAAAATTGTTTTGGTAAAATAAGGAAAATTTGAATGCTGCTATCTAACTGATTGATACCGGGTTGCTATTTCGTTTGACAATCCGGTATTTAACTCTCGTTTCTACGCTTTAAACCTGGCAACAAGCAAGAGTCTACCCAAGAAAAGAAAGAGACTTTTAGGCGCTCAATTCAAAAGAAAGTTTTCCGGATCCTGAGCACGGCCTTTGTGCCAGACCTCGTAATGAAGATGGGGGCCGGTGGCGCGGCCGGTATTTCCGGAAAGCCCCAGAACGTCCCATCGTTCTACCAATTGACCCGGTTTCACATAAATTTTAGAGAGATGACCATACAGAGTTTTAAATCCATTTTTATGATTGACGATAATAACCCGGCCATAGCCTTTATTGAGGCGATAACGCACCCGAGTAAATTCGACAACACCAGACGCAGCCGCATAGACCTCTGTCCCATATCGTGCCGAAAGGTCGATACCTTTATGGTGTTTGACGCGTTCAACAAAAGGATCTTTGCGGTGTCCGAACTTATCGGTGATACGACCGCCTTGCACCGGACGAATTGAAGGGATGCGTTTTATATCTTGATCCGTTTGCATAAATTCATCTTCAATCGAACCTTGAATATTTAACGCTTGGTCAATTCTCGTCTCTAAGCTGTTTAAATACTCCTCTATCGAATCTGTTTCATATTCATAGTCCACCGGGAGAGATGCCATGAGTATTTCTTTTGTCACTTGCATTTCTTCCTGTGTTATGCTGCTGTCATCATTTGTTTTAGTCAAGCCCACCAACACTTCCAAGTCTTCGGTTTCGTTCTCTAAATCTTCCAATTTTGTGGTGAGTCTTTCCAAATTAACATGAAGCTTTGATACTTGTTTTTGGACATCCTTAGAGTGAGAAAAGACATCCGTCTTATCTTGAAACAAGTTGTCGCAAATTGTTACAGAGGCCATGAAAAGTCCAACCAGTACGAACGAACCCATGAATACAAACAGGAGCAACCTTTGTAGATTGATGTCAAATTGACGAATCTCGGAATCGCCGGTTGAAAAGAATATCATGCGAATTTTATCGTGCCTGTGAGGTCTTTTTAACTTCATAATTCTTATAACATTAAGTTAGGTTACAAACTGAGCCGATTAATTGCATGCTGCAAAGCTTTACCAGACCGTAACAGCGGAAAGCGGTCGCAAGTCTCTCGAACACTATAGCTTTTATCGAGATAGGAAATGAAAGTTTCAAATCATTACGGAATCTTTGCAAATTTCATTCCAGGTAGAGAGTTGCCTGTTCGGATCGCGGTAAAGCCCCGCATAAAGCACAGGATTTAACAACCGCAAATACATGGAACACGAATTTTACAGATAGAACGTATTGGCACAGATCTGATTTTGGATGAAAACCAAAAAATCATGAGCCTTACAATACACATTTCACTGACTTCGACTCATTACGCTAAGTCAAATCCGCTCTGATCCGTTAAATCCGTGTCGTCCGCGTTCTTATTATTTTTACGTGCAAAAGTTCAACGATTTGGACTTCCTGTCTGACTCAGTCCAAAATTAATGAAGAAATCGGACTCATTTGTCATACGGCCCTCAAAGCTCAAGTTTAGATGAGATGGCAACTGAACATCAAAACCCAAATAGGGACCAAACTTAGCTCCGCTTTGATACTCACCGTTTTCGGAAAAGGATGATTCCGTCACTCCTCCGACAACAGTACTGCCGGTTCTCTTTTCCAGTCTGGAAATCCATTTGTTATTGATCCCAAAATAGACTTTGAGAAATCGCATTCTTTTTGTCAGGCCAAAATTCAGATCGAACTCTCTCGAATCGTAGTCAAGCTCCTGAATTTGAAGAATGTTGGAAAGTGACGTATTGAGCGTCGTTTTCGATACCGGAGAGCTTGTGAACCGAAAAAAGCGTGTATTCAAAAATAACGAGGAGTGACTGCGTTCGAAATGCAAGAAACGTATCGTAAAGCCGGCCCCCAAAGCCAAATGAGTCCCATCTCGAAAAGCAGGTCGCTTTTGGCCGCTTGGGCGGATATTTAATTTTGCTATGCCTATTTCACCAAAGAGCTCGAAGACATTGCTGAGACCATAAATGGCTTTCAGCAGGATTCGAGGAGACTCATGTTTGATGCCGTTAATCGTTTTCTTGTCAAAACCGCCGTTGAGGCTGAACGTCAGCTCCGCCGGCTCACCTATTTTGAGAGGGCTGCCGACGGATTGCGCCGCCCCGCTGCGGACAAACGGTAAGCAGATAATGAGACAAAGTAAAAGCGATTTTTTCATATTCCTGAGGTTAGTTTAGAATTAAATCGATAGGTTCGGACGTTCTAATCAGATTCCCGTTTTGGCTGTTCACCACAATCGTGACCGGTGTTGTCACCGGCCTGGCGTCCGGGTCCGTGGGATCGAGATTGTTCGTTAACAGAACATTGTAGTGGGTGATTCCGGGATCGCTGGTTGTGAGACTTGACCAGGAGAGGGTTCCGCCATTGGCCGAAATGGAAATCTCGGAACCCGGAACGATAGGGTTGCCATTTTCATCGTAAATTCGAAAAGAGATGACAGTCGATTCTCCGGGACTGATGACGGTATCGGAAACCGAAATATCGAAAACATCAATATGGCCTGAGAATACCACATTTGTAACAGACCAAACTCGCGCGGAATTGCCCTCGCTATCTACGCCTTCGGTCACCGCAAGAATCCGGGCGATGCCATCGTTTTCGATAAAATCGCCGAGAGAATTGAGGACTTCTCCGCCATCAAAGTCTGAGATCGGACCGGGAATGATGTTTGTCCCTAGAGTGAAACCAGGATGCTCGGTGTTCGGGTCAAAAAATGTATTGTAATAGCGCGTGACGTCCGGGTAAGGTTGGGCTGTGTGAAGAGTCACATTGGCCACGCCTTCCTCATTTGTAAAACCGGTGTGAGTTGAAATGACCCCGCCGGTTGTTGTAAAAAAAACCGCCGTGCCCGGCGGCACAGGATTATTGAACTTATCTCCGACAACTGCTGTGACGGACACAATGTTGTTGACCACATTCCAGCCAAAAGCATTGAGCGGCGAGACTCCCACAGAAACATGACTAGTGGCGCGCACATTGACGTCTTCGATAAAAGGCGGGCCGGCAAAAATAATTATCTCTGTGGAAACAGCGCGAACCTCGGGAGTGATCGGCGTTCCCTGCGAGTCGGTCACCTGAGCTAAAATTCGCACCGAACCGGAACGAATTCCGCTATTTAACGAGACTTGTGATTGTCCGTTTAGAGTCGGGATAGCATCGGCGCTGCTTAACAGCTCCCCACCGCCTGGGGATGAGAAAATCGAAAAACGGACAAAGGACCCGTCCGGAACCGGATTGTTTTTACTGTCCACCACATTCGCAATGATGTTGATGGACTGATTTCTGCCGGAATCCTTGACCCCCAACGTATTCGGATCAAAACTCAGTAAAATACTGTTTGGAGGTCCCGGCCGCAAGTGAATCGTGACCACATCGCGAACGCTGCCCACGGAAGCCTGGATGGTCGCAATACCGGTCACGCTGCTGGTAAATTGAGCGAGCGCCTGACCGTTCTGGGTTTGCGCGGTTGGGGTGATCTCGCCGAGATCCGTAACAAAACTAACTCGCGTGCCGTCGACGACGGAGTGTCCGGCAGCGTCAAAAACCCGGGCGACAACCCGCGTCGAGGTCATTCCGTCCGCCGGCAAGGATGTGGAGTCGGCGGTCACGGTCAAGGTCGCCGCTTCCCCGATAATGTAGCGCACGGTTGTGGTATCTGAAAGCTGCGCCACGCTGGCCACAATAACCACTGTGTCCGGCTGCATGCTGCTGGTTAACGTACTGGAGGCTACCCCGCCGGCTGTCACTTTATTCGACTCGATAGAACCGCTGCCAGCGACAATTGCAAAGCTGACTTCAGTCCCGTCTGGAACCGGGTTGTTGCCCTGATCCGAGACCGTGGCTTTGATAATCGATCGGCTCTGATTATCCGCAAAAATCACCGGGGGCTCTGCTGAGACATTCAAATAAGTCGGTGTGGATTGCGCAAAAACAACTTGTAACGAACGCGTCAAAGTCTTGCCGTAGAAAGCTGTGACTGTCGCGACGCCGGTTTGCACGACACTCGTCAGGTTGACGGTGGTCACGCCGCTGCTATTGGTCAAACCGGAATTGGGAATCGTTCCCAAATCAGCGGCGAAAGTAATAGCTGCCCCGGAAATGGCAACATTGCTGGTCGCTTCTTTCAAGACGGCGGTGACGCTGGAAGTGCTTGTGCCATCCGCAATGAGGTTTGTCGGGGCAGCGTTGAGCTCAAACCGGATCCCTTTGAAAAGCACTTGTGTCGAAGCCTCGAGTTGAGCTGCTTGAGCGGCGACCTGCGCTACCACATCGGTTTCGCTTGCTAAAGAAATCAATTCTGCACTGGCGACGCCAAAAGAATCGGTCGTCGCAGAAGTCGTGATCGTCCCTGCTGTTGATGTGAACGTCACGGGAACCCCTTTCAAAGGCTGTCCATTTTCAGATGTCCAGATCGTTCTTATCACAGTCGAGCTCATACCATTGGCTAAAACCTCGGATGCGTCTGGAATCATACTGACCGACTCCGGAGTGTTGTTGATAACGGCAACAGTGACCGTTTGTGACTGCGAAGTCCCAAGCGAAGCTGTAATCGTGGCGTGGCCGGTTTGAAGCGGCGCGGTAAAGGTTGTCGAAGCAATACCTGATTCATTTGTCGTGTCCGTGGATGATGAAATGCTCCCGAAGTTTGTCGAAAACAGAACAACGTGCCCTGGCGCCGGTTTTGCAGATTGATCTAATAAAACAGCCTGAATAAGGGCGCTGCCCCCAGGGCTGACTTCATCGGGTTGGCTTTGAATACCCGCGATAATGACGATGTTATCACTTGGGACTTGGGTCGGGTCGAGTGGAGGATTCTTCGAGCACACCCAAAAGGAGACTCCGGTAAAGAAGAACCATGCCCCAATTCGAAATGTGAACAGAAGTTTATGATTACACAACACCCTATTCCGTAAGAAGCATTTTTCGCGTTAAGACATGACGTCCATAGGTCAATTGGTAGAAATAAAGCCCGGAAGAGACCGGCCTACCTAATTTATCGACTCCGTTCCATCGAAGTTTATATTCTCCGGGGACCTTTCTTTCATTAAGAAGCTCAACAACTCCCTGTCCCAAAATGTTGAAAATCCTTAAGGTAACATTTGTTTCGCCTGTCTCTGCCACAGGAATTTTAAAGGACACCAGCGTCGAGGCATTAAATGGGTTGGGGTAATTTTGAGCTAAAAATACGACATCCGGGCTTCGGTAGTGGGCCTGAATAATTGAGCTGAATTTAAAAGCGCCATCCATATCGATTTGTTTGAGGCGGTAATAAAAGACGCCTGAATCAACAGAATCACGAAATTCATAATCTTTGCGAGTGACCGTTGTTCCTGCTCCTGGAACAAATCCAACTTTCACAAAATCTCCGGTTTGCTTGCGACTCCTTTGTACCTCAAAGCCGAAATTGTTGGTTTCGGACGCGGTTGCCCAAACCAGCATTCCGTTTATAAATTCAAAACTTACCAGCTCAACAGGGACGGTCCCTCCGAACTCGAAGACGCCCTGATCCGGCGCGCTCCCTGCGAGATTTATCGCAGCGGGATTAGCCGGGTCCCCGGCGTCGATGCAGGGAGAATCTGCTTGTAACTCAAAATCACGGCTGTTGAGGTTAACAAACTTCGGATCCAACGAAATATTAAAAAAAACATCTGCAGGATCGCCATTGGCATTCGTCCCGCTCAACTGCCCGACGTCTGCCGGAGTCCCTTGAAAATCGCCGCTGGAGTTCGACCAAACATCGTTATAAGCTATCACCGGGACGCCGTTATCGTTTTGGATCCCAAAACCGTTCAAGACGACGATGTTGTTCCTGAGTGATGGATTCGACTCCGTAATCGTGACGCCAAAATCGTTTTCGGAAATGGTATTTTGCCAGATATTGGGCGCAGCGTTATTGATGCAATCGATAGCAGAGTTGTTGTTTTTAGAAAAAACATTCTGGGTAATCACCGGAGAAGCATTATCACAGGAAATAGCGGATTCAAACGCCTCGTTGTCGAAAATCGCATTCTTGGATATGGTCGGAGATGAAGCGTTACATCGAATAGCCGAATTCGCGTTTTTTGACAAAGCGTTATACTGGATGAGGGAGACGCAGCCGCTAAAGCAATCCACACCGTTGTTATTGTTTCGAAACCACGAATGAGTGATGCTCGGCGAAGCGCCTGTAGCAGTCACACCCGTAGAAGCAAAATCCACAACCGCATATTTTATGGACCCAACGCTGCTTGCGCGGAACAATATGCCGTTCCAATCACCGGAATTTGGAGCAGAGTTACTTGAGGAGAAGCGTATGGAATCCGAGACTGTACCTTCGGCCGTGAGCGTGCCGTCGATAAAAAAGGAGACATTTTCATTAAATTTGAGAATAACTCCGGGTTCGATGACCAGACTCTGGTTTACAGGCACAGTCACGTCACTGGTAACGGTATATGGACTGTTCGCCAAAGACAATACGCCGCTCAATCCTCCACTAATGTCACCAGCTTGAATATTCCCTGAAAAGAGCTGCCCGCCGGTGACGACAATTGAGATGATTTGTTGAATCTTCTTCAAGTTATTTGAACCCTAAATAAAACATGATAATACTGGTAATGAGTAAAACAGTCCCTGACAACTTTCGATGGGCAACCGAACTGTAATCAGCGAAAACTAATTTATTGCCAAATTCACTCAATCTGATCAATATCGCGGGTGCAAAGAAAAACAAAAGGCTAAAAAACAAAAGCACAAAACCCAACAATGAAAATAAGTACATTCCAAACCTCTCTTTCTATATGCTAATCGGTTACTTCTTTCCAATAATTAAAGTCATACTGTCCCGTGGTCGGAAAGTATGGCGGCGACATATTCAAAAAACGGTTATCATAATGATAATCCTTGTGGTACCCTGTGTAGCCCCACCATCCGAACGTTCCCACGGGACCGCGTACTTTTTGACTCAGCGACCCCCAAATAGTGAGGTCTCCCCTTTCTGAGCCGGAATAATAATTCTGTACGGTAAAAGAATTTCCCAAAGTGAGGATTGCAGCGTTTATTTTGACATCATTTCTATTGGGGGCGTTATCAGCAATGATGGTATTTTTAATTGAGATCAAACCGAGGTAGTCGTCGCAGTTGGAAAGAGGCTTTCCTTCGGAATCGGATTGTTCATAGACCAAATCGTTAGTAATCTTGATGTTTTTCGTCGCAACAATTGTCACAACCCCGTCTAAGGTCCCTTTAACTTGAACCGACCCTTTTACGTAGATAAAACCGTTTAGGTTATCGACTATTTCGACGGCATCCTGAACGATATAAATTTTATTTCCGCCCTGCCAATACCAGATACTATAGGTCAAGGTCCCGTCCGGATTAAATTCGATGCTGGCCCTTTTTCCGAATCGAGCATCGATAATGAGGTCCGGGGGATCGCTGTTGACAGCCCAGTAATTATCGATGACATCCTGCTGCGTCGGAAATATCGCAGGAGGCACGCCGAGTTGGTAACCATCTTGAAAGACCGGATTAAAAGGACTGCCTTGATGAAAAGAGCTTGCAGAGCTGGTCAACTTGCCCATGAATACCGGGCTGTTGACAATGGAAATTTGGTCGTTGCTGTGAACCGGCCCCTCGAGCGTATCGCCTGAAGTAAACCAAATGGTCCCTCCTTCATCACCGGTCAAATAAGCAAACTTGTTGAATGTCGTGGTATGAACTTCAACCTCAATTTGTCGTAAAACATCCGCTATTTTTCCGGTCGAAATGAGTTTGTAGGTTTTGAGATATGTATTCGTATTGCCATCATCGGGATCGATAGTAACCGAATAGGTTCCCGAACCGGCAGAGAGGTTATCGTATTTCAGGAAAGGATCGACACCCCCAGGAGGCGGATCCTGAAAACGCAGCCAACGATAAGCCAATTCAACACCAGTTTCTGCCAACCAAAGCGCCTGAGTTGCTTGATACTGTTTGATAGCAATGTGGCTGTCAACCATCACCATGGACACTGTAACATATCCGATTAACGAAAGAAACGTCCCCACCATGATAGTGAGAACCAAAGAAAGTCCTTTCTCGTTGTTAACCATCTTTGAGCATGATCAATAATTCGTTAAATACGCGACTAAAGAGCAATCCTCAATATCATTATGAGTCACTTTTACGATGACTTCTTTATAAGTGCTTTGGTCGATAATAGTGACATACCTGTTGAAACCCTGTTTTCCGTCGGCGTTGGTTTCATCAGGGTAATTCTGCGGCAAAAGATACGCGTATCCTTTGCTTTTTTTGTCCGCATAAATTTGTTCAAGTTTTCTATTCGCTAAATTCGTTGCTGTCGTTAATACTTCAATTTTGATGCTATCCGTGATCCCGACAGACATCATATTCATGGTTGCGACTAAAGCAACGCTGAGAAAAACGATGACCATGATGAGCTCGATTAACGTAAACCCTGAGTCTTGTTTGAAGATTCTTAAGCAGCTCGTTTCCACAATTCTTAAGCCGGTCGATCCGGAACCAGAAAAGGAAATAAATGAACCCACAGATGAATCAATGAAAGTTTTATCAGTGGGATTCTTCAATCTGTTGGGATTCCTATCTTCTCTAAGCTTTTGCCAAATAATTTCAACTTTACTTTTCAGGTACTAAACGATCTCCCTGACCAGAATCTGAATCTCGAAATCGTATTAAAAATTTCGCGGTGTGACCGAAATTTGAGAATTGATATTTGCGTTTGCATTCTGTGTTGAGAACTGAATCGAGAAGCTTCTCACCTTCGAAGGATCCGTAATTGGAAATGTGAGAAGCGTTCCCGTATCGTCATAGTATTCGAATTGGAAATTCGTCACTGAATCCAAAAGCAGATCGCCATTTCGTAGAATTTGACCGCCGGTAAATTCGTATGCGACCGAGACATCGCCTAAGATATCAAAACGTATGGAATCGGCGGAAACCTGAAAAAGACTGTCCGGCGACATCGCCTCCCGAAGATCGCGCGCCATCATCTGCACGGCGATGCGTGAATTTTGTGAAGCGGCCTTTCGCTTCGAAACCACATCATAGATATTGGCCTCATAATAAATCACATTCGACACGAAGCCAGCGAGAATCGCGACAATAACCATCGCGACAATAAGCTCTAACAGTGTTAAACCGGCTTGGCTTTGTAACCAAACATGTTTTCTAAATATCTTCAATCCTCAAAAATCCAGTATTGGCGGTCACCGTGATTCTTTTGAGGCTATTGAGCGTGACAAGACTCAGAACACCCGAAAAAGCAGTCCCTGCATTTAACGGTACGCCTCTTCTGTCAAAATCGAGTCTGCCGTTGGTGAAACCGGTTGCCGAGATCGTCACATCGGAAAAATTTCCCGTTCCAAACTCTACAATAAAATCCTGGCCGCCGACCGGTGTTTTCACATAAGTTCCATCCTCCCATTTCAAGAAATACCGGTTGTTTGGTTGATCGATGGTGACACGCGTTTCCTGTCCTCCGGTTAATGCTAATTGCTGTGCGAAACGAATATCCGTTATCATTTTCCTTAGTGCGGCTTCACGTTGAGCTGTTGAACCGGTGTCGTTATATTTAGCCGTTATCACCGCGGTCAAAATACCGGTTATGATCACAACGGCGATTAATTCAATAAGAGTAAACCCGTTTTGTCGATTCTCGAACATCGTTTAAGCTCGGCACTTAAAAGCAACACAGGGAAACCAAGATACGGCTTCCCTGTGTTAAATCCATCCTTAGACTATAGGCGAATCAGCGAGCATGCGTGGTAATACTGTTTGGGCAGCTTCCCGAGCCGTTAGTGCTGTTATAAGAAATCGGATCGCCATCAAACGGGCAGGTCGGAATAGAACCGGCTTTAAACATCGTGGTCGTCATAGATGTCGGAAATCTTGGGTTCCCGGCAATTGCACTATCGGCATAAGCAATGGACGCAGCGGCTTCAACAGCCGCCTGATTCGCCTTGCATTGCGAAGCTTGAGCGCTATCGCTGAGATCCACAAATTGCGGTACAGCAATAGCGGCCAAAATCCCGATGATCACGATCACCATGATGAGCTCAATAAGAGTAAAACCGCCTTGACTTTTCATGGGAGCACCTCCAAGGATGTTATATTAAGAATATAATTATTAGTGAGTTACGCCATTATTATATTTGTTAAGCAACCTATATGCCAATCTCTATTCAGGTTTTAACCGCCGGCCTTACTTTTATAAAATCAAAAGGTTACAAAGTATTTTAGAAACGTTTCCCGTTAACTCAAGAAATCCGGTTTGTGTCAAATAGGTATAAATCGGATTTCAGCCGGAGGAAAACAACCAGTAAGTACTTGTTATTTAAAGCATGTATAGACTCTGGTCCGATTCGGTATATTGTTCCGTTTTTATAGAGACACATTCATTCATTGTGCGAGTTTGGTGAGATTCCACATCGGCAGGAAAATAGCCAAGGCTAAAAAAAGCACGATCAAGCCGACGCCGACAGTCATAATCGGTTCGATCATGGAAGTTAACCCCTTAACGGCGTAATCGACTTCGGAATCATAATGTCGAGAGATATTCACCAACATTTCATCCAATGAACCGGATTTCTCGCCTATAGAAATCATTTTAACCACCATCGGCGGGAAAATTTGACTCCGGCTTAACGGCCCGGCAATCCCTTCCCCCTCGAGAATTCCACCCACAGCATCTTGGATCACTTTGCCAACAACGATATTACCCACTGTTTTCGATGAGATTTCAAGGGTTCGCAGAATCGGCAACCCGCTGCTGTTGAGTGTCTCGAACATACGGGTGAAGCGTGACATGGCTGTTTTCATCACTAACTGACCAAAAATCGGCGTCGATATCTTCAATTTGTCCCACTGATAGGCGCCCTTCTCAGTCCGAATGTATTTTATAAAACCAACAGTGGTTAAAACCAAACCGATCAAAAGCACATACCAATAGTCGTGGACAACCGTATAGATTCCGATTAAAATCCGGGTAGGAAGCGGTAAATCCACCCCGAGCTTTTCGAAAAGATCGATGAATTTCGGAACAACCAACATCATCAAGGCAATAAACGCGATGATCAACGAGACAACAATCATGACCGGATAACGCAAAGCTGCTTTCACACGAGAGCGAGTTTCCTGATCGTGTTCCATAAGAAGCACGATTCTTTCCAAAACATCATCCAAAGCTCCGCCCATCTCACCGGCTCTTACCGAATTCACGTACAGTTCTGAGAAATCTTTCGGATGGTTTTGCAGCGCGTCTGAAAAGCTTGCCCCACTTTGAATATCGATGTAGATTTCTTCAATGACTTTCTTGACAGTTTGGTTTTCTGCTTGATCGGACAACGCCTCTAAACAAGCCAACAGCGGAACCCCTGCTTTTAATAACGTCACTAACTGTTTCGTAAAAACGATGATCTCAACTTGTTTGAGTTTACCACCAAAAGAAAAGGGAAGGAATCCTGACGACGTGCCTTTGGGTTTGATCGTGATAGGGAGGTAGCCTAAACTCGAAAGACGGTCGGCGATGGCGTTTTCATCAACAGCATCCATCACCTCTGTAATTTCCTCACCCGCTTGGTTGATAGCCTTATATTCAAAAGTGGGCATAATCAGAATAACCGAAACGGCAGAAATGTTGACCAAAACATTATCTTCTCAATTCAATGCGGTATTTCTGCAATTTACGATAAAGCGTGGTGCGGCCAATTCCTAGCTCGTAAGCGGCATTGGACATATTGTAATTTGTGAGACGTAGAGCCTGAGCCAGCACCTCTTTCTCAAGCTCTTTTAAAGGAGTGATTTTCTGTGTTAAAGAAACGGCTTTTTTCAGATCGATATAAGAATCGTTATTGCTCAAATCTTCTTCAAAAGAAGTCACGGTAATCGGAAGATGCTCGGGTCGAAGTACTCCGTCGGTTGTATTCAAAAACGAACGTTCTAAAACATTTTCAAGCTCACGTACATTACCGGGCCAGTCGTAATTTACCAAGTACTCCATTGCTTGAGGCGTGATGGCTTTGACTTTTCGCCGGTTTTCTTTATTGTACTTTTCAAGAAAATATCCGGTCAATGCCGGGATATCTTCACGTCTTTTTTTGAGCGGAGGGAGAAAAATCGGGTAGACAGAGATTCGGTAATATAAATCTTCACGGAAATTTCCTTTCCGCATCTCCTCCTCGAGATTCTTATTCGTTGCAGACATCACTCTCACATCCACTTCGACAGTTTCATTGCCGCCAACTCTCTGAAATGTGCGCTCTTGCAGAACGCGCAAAATTTTGACCTGCGTTGAAAACGGCATTTCTCCAACTTCATCTAGGAAAAGAGTCCCTTTATTTGCCTGCTCGAATTTCCCGATTCTTTTCGCTACTGCCCCTGTAAACGCGCCTTTTTCGTGACCGAAGAGCTCACTCTCTAAAAGACTCTCCGGAATGGCAGCACAATTGACTGCGACGAAAGGTCTATTTTTCCGAGGACCATTGAAGTGAATTGCTTTTGCGAGAAGCTCCTTTCCGGTTCCGCTGTCTCCTCGAATGGAAACTGTCACATTGCTGTCCACAACCCGTTCCACCGTACGAAAGACATCCTGCATCCGGCTGCAATGCCCGATCAGTTTATCAAAACCGTAACGCTCTTTGAGTTGTCCTTTTAATCTTGAGACCTCGCGTCTTAACGATTTCGTCACACTGGCGTTCTTTATGGCAATCTCCAGCTTTTCCCACTCCAAAGGTTTGATGAAATAATCATACGCGCCTAACTTCATCGCCTCAACCACCTTATCTACACGGTTGTCGCCGGTTAGAATGATAATCGGTAACCCGGGGTTGATTTTTTTAATCCTCCGAAGCGTATCCAGTCCACTGATCAACGGCATATAGAGATCCAAGATCACAACGTCAAACTTTTGCAGGCTGAGGATTTGCAACGCTTCGTAACCCGAATTCGAGGAGAAAACACGATAATTTTGAATCTCCAAAATTTGAGTCAGCGTTTTTACAAAATCAGGCTCATCGTCAATCGCTAGTATCGAAATCTTCTCAGACATTGGGAATTGTTGGGTTGTTTGCAAGTTGAATTTAATATCGACTCATTTTTTCTGTTCGTTAACACCGTTTCGACTAAATAGTGTCCTGATCTGCATTGGTTACACGAAAAACCTCCTCCAATGAGGTCACTCCTTGCACCGCCTTGATAATGGCATCTCCACGCAAACTTCGCATCCCGTTTTCAAAAGCAGCTCTCTTAATCTGTTCACTCGCTGCATTTTTTAAAGTCAACTCCCGAATTTCTTCGTTCATCAGCATGATCTCATAAATACCAGCTCGGCCTCTATAGCCCGTATTCTTACAGACCTTGCAGCCGGCAGATCGATAGAACACTCTTTCTTTATGAACGAGATTCGGTGGCAGCGACAATTGAGAAACGATCTCTGGCTTGGGCTCATATGTCTGCCTGCAGTTTTCACACAGTTTTCGAACTAAGCGCTGGGCGATAATGCCGATTGTTGCCGATGCCGTTAAGAAAGGCTCAACCCCCATTTCAGTCAAACGAGTGAGTCCGCCTGGTGCGTCATTTGTATGGATTGTCGACAACACCAGATGCCCGGTTAAAGCGGACTCGACGGCTATTTTGGCGGTTTCGGTATCGCGAATTTCACCGACCATAATAACGTCCGGATCTTGCCGCAAAATGGATCGTAATCCTTGCGCAAAAGTCAGCCCGGCCTTGACGTTAACGTGAGTTTGCCGAATTCTCCTGATGCGATATTCCACAGGATCTTCTATCGTGACGATGTTTTTATCCGGAGTGTTGATGGTCTGTAAAGCCGAGTAGAGAGTCGTTGTCTTTCCGCTTCCCGTTGGTCCGCTAACAAGCATCACTCCATAAGAGCTGGACAGCATATTTGTTAACAGTTGCAGCGAATCCCTTTCCATTCCCAATGATTTGAGATCGAGTGTCAAATTACTTCTGTCGAGAATGCGTAACACGACATTCTCACCATGCACTGTCGGCAATGTCGACACGCGAATATCAACCTCATGACCACTAAATGAAATCCGGCAACGCCCGTCTTGGGGAACGCGGCTCTCAGCAATATCTAAATCTGCGAGAATTTTGATACGTGAAATAATTGCCGCTTGCAGATGTTTCGGGGGACTTAAACTTTCATGCAAAATCCCGTCAATACGAACCCGAACCTGTAAGCTGTCCTCCTCCGGCTCGATATGTATGTCGCTCGCATGATCGAGAATGGCTTGCTTGATTATGATATTGACGAGTTTGACAACCGGAGCTTCTTCGCTCTGCTCCTTTAGTTTTTCCACGGAAGCAGAAGGTTTGTTGGCAGGTTGTATCTCGATTAAATCCTTAATCACTTCATCATAGGACGAGTCCAGGTTTTCAGTACGGCCCCAATGTGACTCGATAGCGTTCTCGATTTCTTCACATAAACAGACTGCCGGCTCGATGTCAAGCCCGGTTTCACGATACAAAGTATCGATAACGCGCACATCTTTCGGGTTGGACATTGCGACCGTCAGACTGTTTTCGATTTTAAATACCGGGAAAATTTTATGTTTGAAAATCAAGTCCTTAGGGACAATTTCCAGGACTTGATCGTCAATGGTGTAATCTTGCAGTTCTATGAAAGGCAAGTTGAGATATTCAGCCAGACTCTGTAAAGTTTCCTTTTCAGTCGCAAAACCTTTGTCGACGAGAATTTTTGTGACATCTTCGTTATGGTGCTTTTTATACTTTAAAACCTCGTCGAATTGTTCCGGCGTAACCACACCACTTTTAAGCAGGCTCTCTCCAAACTTTCGATCTTCTTCGCTAATCACATTGAATCAGGATTGTTTTCTAATTTACTTTTTGATTCTATAAAGCCCTCACCGAAGTGAGTTTCCTCTAAAGCTTCGTCATAAATCCCGAACCCGATCTTGTGAATCAGCCGGTGTCCAAGTTGCAACAACTTAGGAATGTCCAAGCTTGGGTCGGATGCCCAGTAATCCCCCCAATCAGACTTTCTACGATATTTGAGCATTATGCCGGGCCTAAATAATGCCGAATCAGTTTGAGCAATGTTCCTTTTTGATCAGATTTATAAACATACGCATCCGCGCCCGTATCCAAACCAATTTGTTCGTTATGTTTACTCTCGCGCGAAGTCAACATGATGATGGGGATATCTTTATATTTGGCGTCGAACTTCAAGAGACGGCAGACCTTATAGCCATTCATCTTCGGCAGCATCACATCAAGGATGATCAGATCGGGTTGTTGTTGACGCGCCAGATGCAAGCCCTTCTGACCATCGTATGCGGAGATCACTTGATAACCCAAGGCATTCAAACGCATGGTCAAAATCTCCACGATATTCAT
>JBHHWX010000030.1:0-21959 GCA_046756745.1 bacterium
GCTCAGTTAAATTTCCGTTGAAATCAAATGCGAGAGTATATGATATCTTTTGCGTTTCCTCTTTTTTGGAGTGAATGATACCCGACCATCGAATTTTCCACTTGGCGATCGGCAAGAACAGCGCGTCCTCATTTTCTAAGACTGTCTGGGCATAACGCAAAAGAGAGTCATCGATGTCTAAATCGATTCTCCTTTTGATATCGTAATCGGCAAACTCGGAATTAGCCAGCATGTCTTCGGCTTTGGTCAAGATTTCATTTTTGGGTTCGTTTTGAACGAGAAATTGAGCGACGTCAGAGCTCGCCGCGATCCGGAAATAGAGAATGATCAATACGCACCCGATGCCAGCAGCAAGAACCGATATTATCTTTTTATCGATGTTCATGTACCGGCCCATAACGAAATGATTTTTGCAGGATTGGTTCCATCTTATTAATGAGCTTTACGTAATGGGGGTCAAAGAGTTTGCATCCTGAAGAAATAAAATATAGGTTATAGAAGAGTCGCAGTTTTTCTAACAGCTTACAGCATTTTTTAGAGCAATGCAAACCTTTTCCATTGTAGTGTCGTCGAGATGGGCGATAAAGTTCGTCAGTCGGTTCTTGACGACCGTTTGAACGTGATCAAGATTGATAGCCGAGGTTTTCTTTAAGCCTTGATCAACCCCAACAATAACGTCACTTGGGATACCATAAATGGTAGAGATGATGGGAGCAACCGTGACAGTTAAGAGCAAGGAAATAACATCCTTTCTGCTAAGAATGACGACAGGTCTGGTTTTATCTGGCCTTTTGAATTTGTAGAGATAGATGTCGCCGCGATCTCAAGATTCGGGCCATACTTGCTCATCCCCCAGTCCTGCATTTCGAGAGCGAGTTCGGTGAGATCGGCGTCACAGTACCCCTTTTGATACTGGTGACGAATTTTGGCTTGTTCATTGACGCGCAAGTAAAACTGCAATGCTCGTCGAATAAATTCCGGATGACCCAATTCTTGGGCTTCCGAGTTTGCTTTCAAAGCCTTTTGCAATTCATTGTCCATGGGAATTTTTACGATATGCATATGACTACTCTCACTGAGTTTGAATCGTCTTATTTTATCGTTTTGAAAAACTAAACATTCTCGAACTAAAATGCAACTTTAAAAATTGATGAGTCTCATATTTGCTGATGCGCATGTTAAGAAGACCGGTAATTGAGAGAAATCGCTTGCTTTTTTTAAAGGATTTTGTATATTTAAAATTAGTCAATTTTGAAAGAGTTACCGAGTTTCAATGAATCAATAGTACCATAATGCAGGAATATCCGATTTTACTAAAATTAGGAAAAGAGAAGACGACGAAACTTAGACGATTTAAAAGTCTGATTATAAATCTGAAAAACAAATATTAAAATGCACCATTACTGATGGTGCATTTTTCGTTTATACCGGTCTTAACAGAGCAGGAGCAAAGCAATATAATTTAGGAGGTAAAATTGAGAGACAATTTACTACACTTGATCGAGCTTCAGAGCGTGGATAAGGAGTTACGAGCTTTGGAAGCTTTGAAGGGAGACTTACCACAGCAGGTAAAAAACTTAGAGACGGAATTAAATGGATTTAAGGACGAACATGATAAGCTCCGAAACGAATTTCAGGAAGTCGTGAAAACTAAGCTGCATCTGGAGGGTGAGCTGAAGGTCTTTCAAGCACATTTGAAGAAATATCAAGAGCAGTTATACTCGGTCACTTCTAATCGTGAGTATGACGCCATCACTGTTGAAATCGATTCTATGCAAGAAAAGATCGACGAGGCCGAAACTCAGATTATTGAGCTGCTCGAACAAGAAGAACAGCTTAAGAAACAAGTTGACAAGCTCGCATCGGAGATAGAGACGTACGAGGGCGAGTTACAACAGAAAGAAGCGGAGTTGAGCGAGAAAATTAAAGCCACTGAAAACGAATATCAAGTTTGGGAAAATAAACGAAAAAATATTGCGAGTCTCCTCAATAAACCAATTCTTTATCAGTACGAACGAATTCGCAAAGTACGTGGTGAAACTTCGGTGGTGAGCGTGAATAAGTACGCCTGCGGCGGCTGTTTTACAACAATCCCTCCACAAAAAGTTATGGAAATTAAACACATGGATCAATTGATTATTTGCGAGTCGTGCGGACGCATCTTGATTTTCAAGAAACAGGATGTTGCCCTTGTACATTAAACGAAAAAGAACATTCAATCCGAAGTAGCCCAGGCGGCCGCGTCCCGATCATTCGGGATGAGGAAAGTCCGAACTCCACAGGGCAGGGCGCTCCGTAACGCGGAGGAGGGGTGACCCTACGGCAAGTGCCACAGAAATACACGGCCGATGGTTCGCCTTTATGGCGGATACAGGCAAAGGTGCAATGGTGAGGTAAGAGCTCACCGGTTTGGCAGTGATGTCGAATGCGAGGTAAACCCCGCCTGGAGCAAGACCAAATATGTCCCGCATACACACTTTTCCCTCTTCGAGGAAGGAGTGTGTAGTAGGGTGACCCGCTCTAATTTCCCTTGTGTGGAAAGGCGGGACGGGTAGGTTGCTCGACCCCGGCAGCAATGCCGGGGCTAGATAAATGGCCGCCTCCTCCGGCGACAGCCGGAGAAGACAGAATTCGGCTTATCGGGCTGCTTCGGATTATCTATTTTATCGAGGGAGATCGACGCGTGCTTGAACAAAAGTGGAACATTATCAATAATCACGACGCTGCCAGGGTCAAGGATTTTGCCGGACAACTCAATTCTTCGCCGATATTGGCGAGGGTTTTGCTGAACCGCGGTATCGAAGATATCGAAACAGCACGATCGTTTTTCAGACCCCTCTTGGCAGACCTGCACGATCCCTTTCTCATGGCCGGTATGCATGAAGCCGTTAGGCGTATCCAGCGTGCCATCATAAACAAGGAAAAGATTCTCATTTATGGCGACTACGATGTCGATGGCACCACAGCGACATCGATGCTGTTGCGCTTTTTTCAAATGTTACCGCATCCGGTGGATTTTTATGTGCCGGATCGTTTGTCTGAGGGCTACGGTTTGTCGGAGAGCGGCATTCAGCATGCTGACAAGCAGAGGTTTACGCTCATTATAACCGTCGACTGCGGGATCACTGCGGTGGAAGAAATTCACTTTGCCAATAGTCTCGGACTCGACGTTATCGTCTGTGACCACCATCAGCCTGGTTCTGAACTCCCCCCTGGAGTTGCTATACTCAATCCCAAACGACAGGATTGCCCGTATCCGTTTAAAGAGTTGGCCGGAGTCGGGGTCGCGTTTAAATTAGCGCAAGCATTACAGCAGCATTTGATGCTCGAGGAAAGCTCTTTGTTCGGTTTGCTGGAATTTGTAGCCATTGGCAGCTCCGCCGATATCGTGCCCTTGTTGGATGAGAATCGCATTTTTGTTAAGGCCGGTTTGCAAAATTTAAGTCGAACGCACTATGCGGGTCTGAAGGCGCTCTTAGAGACCGTTGGAATTTACGGACATGATCTCGGTACCGGACAGGTTGTTTTCATGATTGCGCCGCGCATTAATGCTGCGGGACGTTTAGGGGACGCTGGACGAGCTGTACATTTATTGACAACAGAAAATGCACAACAAGCGAAAAATATCGCCACCATCCTCGAGGTAGAGAATCGACATCGCCGGGATATCGATGAGCAGACGTTTTTAGAGGCGGTTAAAATAGTTGAAAATAATTTCGACCCGGAAAAAGAACGTGTGTTGGTCTTACAGAAAGAGGGCTGGCATCCCGGGGTTATCGGCATTGTCGCCTCTCGAATCGTTGAAAAATATTATCGACCGACCGTGATGATAGCGATGGACAACGGAACCGGCAAAGGGTCGGCCAGGAGCATTCCAGGATTCAATTTGTATCATGCATTGAGCCAATGCGATCAGCTCATGTTAGCGTTTGGCGGCCACAAGTATGCCGCCGGACTGTCCATTCAGTCTGAGAATATCGTAGAGCTGCGTCAACGGCTCAATGACCTGGCATTCGAATATTTGACCGACGAACAACTCAAACCAAAACTCTCGATAGACGATGAGATTCGGTTGAATCAAATTACGCCGGAATTGATCAAGTTGCTCAATCGAATGGCGCCGTTCGGTCCGCAAAATATGCGGCCGGTTTTCGTCACACGCGGTATGCAGGCGGTTGGAACCCCGACCATCGTCGGCAAGAATCATTTGAAGTTTAAGGTGCGCCAGGAGGGCGTTGTTTTCGATGCAATCGGGTTTGATTTAGGACATTTGGTGTATCGTATATCTCCGGGCGAGAACAGTGTTGAAATGGTCTATGTCATCGAGGAAAATGAGTGGAACAACCGGAAACGAATCCAGTTGCGGGTAAAGGATTTACGGTGACCTATGGTAAATATTTAAGAAAATATAAGCCACGGATTAACCCGGCGCAGCAGAGCCGCAACCAAAAAGATAGGCAATAATTAAAAAATATTTAGCCACGGATTTACACTGATGAACACGGATTTCTTAAAAATTCTACAGAGAGTCGTACTGTTTCCGTGAAACGACGAATTCCATCAAAGTGGTAATGATGAAAAATCCTTGGAAAAATTAAAGCTCAACACGAAAAACAATAATCCGTGTCAATCAGTGAAAATCCGTGGCTATATTATTTTTGGATTTTGAGCTTTGATGTTTGAGATTTATTTGTAATTTGGTCATTTGGTTTTTGGGATTTGCGGCTTCGCCGCGCCGTGCCAATCCGTGGCTAAAAAATTCTTAACGAGACCCTCTTTTTATCCAAGTTGTCGGCTTATAGTAAAGAGGGAAATTCCTTTATGAAAAAATACCAGAGTCAGTTAAAAACCAGAACAGAAGACTATAAAAAGCGCCGGAGCTCTATGCTCACACTCCTGAGCGAGTTGAATACGATTACGAAGGTAGTCAGAGAGCCGAATCCAAAGGGTGTTGAGAAGCTGCGAAAGCGGGGTAAGTATCCGGTCCGCGAAAAGATTGCCAGAATCATCGACCCCGGAACCGAGATTTTGGAGATCGGCACTCTCGCCGCTCAGGATATGTACCACGATATTGCCGGCGGCTACCCTTCCGCTGGAACGATCATCGCCATCGCGACCGCGTGCGGACGCAAGGTCGTCATCATGGCCAACGACCCTTTGGTCAAGTCGGGCGCTTGGGTTGAAACCACGTGTAAAAAGAACCTGCGCGCGCAGGAAATCGCCATGGATAACCGGCTGCCGATGATTTACCTGGTCGATTCGGCAGGCGTCAATTTGGAGCGTCAGGCGGAGATTTTTCCTGACAAACTTCATTTTGGCCGTATTTTTCGAAACAACGCCAAAATGGCTGCGATGGGCATCCCCCAGATATCGTGTGTTTTTGGTTTTTGTGTGGCCGGCGGAGCGTATTTGCCGGGGATGAGCAGCGACCTGGCAATGGTCGCCAAAAACGCGAGTATGTTTTTAGCCGGACCATTTTTAGTCCAGTCGGCGTTGGGGCAAGTTGTGGAAATGGAAACGTTGGGCGGGGCCGAAATGCACAATGCGGTTAGCGGCGTTGCGGACTATCAATTCGACCGAGAAGAAGACGCCTTTCAGTGGATTCGCGATCAAATTGCCAGCATCGGGTCGCGTGTGCGCCCGGTTACCGATAAAATGACTTCTGAAAAACCGGCTTATGACCCGGATGAGATCCTCGGGATTTTGCCGGAGTCGCCCACCGGTACCTACGAAATGCGCGAAATTATCGCCCGTATCGTGGATGGCAGCCGATTTGAAGAATTTAAGCCGTATTTTGGGGCGACCTTGATTTGTTGTTTTGCCAGGATCGGGGGCTATGCTGTCGGTATCGTCGCCAATCAGGGCAAGCCGGTGCAGCGTACCATGCCGCCGGATCACAACGGCAGTCCACAACCGCCGCAAATCCAATTGGGGAACGTTATTTACAGCGACTCTGCGAACAAAGCGTCGCACTTCATTATGCTTTGTAACGAACGTCTGATTCCGCTGGTTTTTCTACACGACGTCACCGGGTTCATGGTTGGCAAAATGGCTGAAAATAGCGGTATTATCAAAGACGGTGCGGAAATGGTCAATGTGCAGGCGAATTCGGTGGTGCCGAAATTCTCGGTCATCGTACGCAATAGTTACGGCGCCGGCAACTATGCGATGTGTGGTAAAGCCTACGATCCGAGACTCATCTTCTCATGGCCAACGGCCCGGCTGGCTGTGATGGACGGGGGGATCGCTGCGGATACGGTTTTGTTGACCAAAAAGAATCTCGATGAAGAAACCAGGAAGAAGTTTCGCGCCGATTTGGTTAAAAAATATGAAAACGAGGCTTCGCCCTATTATTCAGCCGCGCGTCTTGTGGTCGATGGTATTATCGATCCTCGCGAAACCCGAAAAACCCTGATTGCAGGGCTTGAAATTGCCCAAAATAATCCCGATATTCCTGAGTACAAGACCGGGGTGTTGAGGCTTTAATAGCTAATGCTAATGGCTGAAAGTTACACTTAAGTGGAGTGAGAACACAAATGTTATGGTATGAGCTCAAAACTAAAAAACAGCGCTTTGGCACATTTTGATGAAGTTATCAGCGACTAATTTGAAGAAAAGAAATGCATAGTATTCCGGAAAAAGATTGGAAAAAACTCAGAGCGATGAAAGAAGACCTTCTGCAAGTAGCTTGCGGACGAATACTGGATAAGGTTTCAGCAATGACTGATATTTGGTGTTCATTATTGAAAATAGGAACTCAATGCGCCAACCCATTCTTATAGCAAACGGTCAGGGCTTTTGGGGCGACAGCGTCGATGCCCCGGTGCGGCTTATTGAAGACGGCCCGATCCATTACATAACACTGGATTATCTGGCGGAAGTGACCATGTCCATTATGCAGCGTCAAAAGCTGCGTAATCCGCAGCGGGGCTATGCCACAGATTTTGTGGCGCTGCTGCGGGAAACTCTGCCGAGTTTGGTGGAGAAAAATATCAAAGTGATCGCCAGCGCCGGCGGGGTGAACGCCCAAGCCTGCCAGCAGGCGGTTCTCGAGGTGGCGCAAAGCCGCGGGTTTAAAGGTCTCAAAATCGCCATTGTGGAAGGCGACGATATCTTGTCCGAACTTCCGCACTTGATAAGCTCCGGTCTTGAATTCAATCATCTGGATTCAAAAGAACCGCTGACGCCATTTCGCGACAGAGTGCTTTCGGCTAATGTTTATATCAGCTCGTTTGCGATTGCGAAAGCGCTGCAGGAAGGGGCTCACATCATCATCACCGGGCGGGTTTCCGACCCGGGTCTGGTTTTGGCGCCGATGATTTACGAGTTCGGCTGGGGAGAAGATGAGTGGGATAAATTAGCCGCCGGCACCATCGCCGGCCATATTCTCGAATGCGGAGCACAAGCCACAGGCGGGAATTTCTCGCGCTGGTGGGAGGTGCCGGATTTCCCGAATATCGGCTATCCCATCGCAGAGGCCTATCCGGATGGGACATTCTTTATCACAAAACATCCCGGCGCCGGCGGCATGGTCACGGTGGATACCGTCAGCGAACAGATCGTTTACGAAATGGGCGATCCCAAAAACTACATCTCCCCCGACGTGCGAATTGATTTCACCACCATTCAGCTTGAACAAGTCGCCCAAGACCGAGTGAAGGTGACCGGCGTCCACGGGTATCCCATGACCGATACCTACAAAGTTTCCATCAACTATCACAAGGGGTACAAAGCTTCCGGCAGCCTCACAGTCAGCGGACCGGACGCTTATGCAAAAGCTAAAAAGTGTGCCGAGATTGTGTGGCAGCGGCTGAAGAATGCCGGCTGCACATTTGACGAGACCAGCACCGAATTTGTCGGTTTGAGCTCTTGTCATGGTGAAATCAATCCGTTTCCGCAACATATAAACGAGCTGGTACTTAAACTTGGCGTCAAAGGTTTTGACAAAGACGCGGTGACGAGATTCGGAAAAGAACTGGCCCCGCTGGTGACGAACGGACCTCCGGGGATCACCGGTTTTTCTGGCGGCAGACCTAAACCGCAAGAGATCGTGGCATTCTGGCCGGCGCTTATCGAAAAGAATTTGATCGAAACAAAAGTGACCGTCGTGGAGGTTTGAAATGAAGCGCATTCAACTGAGAGAGATAGCGCACGCCAGGTCGGGCGATAAGGGAGACAGCTCGAACGTGGGTCTCTTAGCGTCAAACGAAAAAGCGTACGAAATCATAAAAGAGGCCGTCACTCCTGAACGCGTTAAAGCGCATTTTAAGAGTATTGTTAAGGGCGATGTCGTGCGCTACGAGTTACCCAATTTATTCGGGCTCAATTTCATCTTACACGATTCTCTGGGCGGAGGGGGCAGTGAAAGCCTAAAAAACGACGCTCAGGGCAAAACTCACGGCCAGGCGCTTTTGCTCATGGAGATTGACGTCCCGGACGATTTTGAGCTGCACCCTGTTTATGAGGAGAAATAGCGTTTTCGTGAGCTTATGTCATGCCGGCAATCCTAGGAGATATCAAAAAAGTGGCATGTTTTTGACAGGATAACAGGATTCTCAAGATGGCCAAGATTTTATTTTCAATAATTTTATCATGTTAACCAGAATACTCTGATTGCAATAAATCCAATGGACTGATTAACCAACAAAGGACGTTAGGTGACCTTATGGAAACGACATCTCAGATAGACAACAATAGAGTCGCAAAAATTCAGGGACTGAATTCTGAAATATCTCATCGAGAAAGCTCTTTGGCAATAATTTTGGCGGCAGGGCATGGCAAGCGCATCCGGTCGAGCACCTCGAAAATGCTGCACAAAATATGGGGAAAAACAACCGTCGAGCGGGTCTCTAATGTCACCCGAACAGGCTTGAACTGTTTAAACCAGGTGATAGTCGTTGGCATTAAAGCGGAACAGGTCGCGCAGGAACTTGGAAGGAGCGAACAGCGACTTTTCACTTATCAAGAACATCAAAGGGGAACCGGCGATGCGGTACGGGTGGCTTTAGACGCAGCGCCTGGATTTTCCGGGGATGTGTATATTTTCCCGGGGGATACTGGTCTCGTCACAACCGGGCTGATCTCAAAATTCAAAACCGACTTTGACGACAGCCGCAGCGATATGATGGTCTTGACCGGCCTTTATGAGGGCGATGCCAATGAGAATTGTTATGGCCGGATTTTGCGCGTTCCACAATGCGATAGGGACGGCCAAAGCAGCGGCGAGGATGCCGGAAACGTGATCGAAATTATGGAACATAAAGACGTGTTGGCTTTAGTGCAAGACGTTCCCTATAAAGTGGAGTATCGCGGCAAGGTTTACGCTTTTTTGAAAAAAGAGCTTTTGGAGCTGCGGGAGTTTAATACGGGATTATTTGCCTTCAAAGCTGATAAACTTCGTAAACATATTACCGATTTAAAGACGAATAACGTTCAAGGTGAATTGTACGTGACAGACCTGATTCGAATTTTTAATGAGAATGGCTTGTCAGTAAGAGCTTCTGCGACTCCGGATATGCGCGCCGTGCTGGGATTTAATACGAAGAGCGTTTTAAAAGAAATGGAGCGCTGCGCGCGTGAGACGGTCTATGAAAAAATCAAAGATCGTGTTCTCATAGAGGACAAAGACGATTTTTTTATCGCAGACGAGGTTGTCGAATGGATTTTAAAAAACGACGATGACAAAAAACCGCTTGATATCTGCATCGGCAAAGGCGCTCACATCGACAGGGAGGTGGTTTTGGCCAGAGGCGTGACGATTGGCAACCACAGTTATTTGTCAGGGAAAATTGATTTGGGAGAGGGGGTTCGAATCAAAGAGAATGTTCAGCTTATTTGTGATGCTGATGAGGCCATCGAAGTCGGCGCGAACTCGTCGATTGGGCGAGGAAATATTTTGAAGGGGTGCGTTTGCTTAGGGCAGAATTGTCGTATTGAGTCCGGCGTGGTGATAACCGGAGCGACAGAGACCCCAACGTTTATCGGAAACAACGTTGTGGTTTTGGGGATTTCGAACATCGCTAACAGTGTCATTGAGGACGACTTCTTTATCGAGCATTCGGTCCTTCACTTAGAAAACGTGAGGAATACAGAGAAAAAGGGCGGTCTGAGCTCGGTGAAGTTTGCATTTCCGCACGCCGAGGGTTTGCATTTTATGAGCCCTATTTCAAACAACGGGAGTCAGCCTGAGTTTTCTGAGAGACCGGCGACAGAGAAAGTGAACTGAGGATAATCTTGAAGACATTTGAGTTTCTTTCCTATGAAATAGAGAATCACATTGCCGTCTTGACGATCAGCCGGCCGCCTGTCAACGCCCTGAACCGTGGGCTGGTCTCTGAAATCGGCCGGGCTGCCGAACGGATCGAACAGGATGGAAACGACAACAAAATTCACGCAGCGGTTTTTACGGCAGAGGGAAAATATTTCTGCGCCGGCGCCGATCTCAAAGAACGGATGGACATGCCCGAAGCCGAAGTCGGACCCACAGTACGGAATATCGGGGAGAGTATGAATAAAATCGCCCAAATTTCCGTACCCACAATTGCGGCGCTGCAAGGCAGCGCCATGGGAGGCGGTTTTGAAGTCGCTTTGGCTGCAGATATCCGGGTTATTGTGGATTCCGCTGAAGTCGGGTTGCGGGAGACCGCTTTAGCTATCCTGCCGGCTGCGGGCGGAACGCAGAGGCTGACGCGTTTGGTTGGACCGAGTAACGCGATACTCTGGATTACCACGGCCAGGTTATTTTCGGCGCAAGAGGCGTTGCGCCAAGGAGCGGTGAACCAGGTGGTGGAAAGTTCGCAATTGATGCCAACTGCGCTGGCGATCGCACGAGAGATAGCGCAGAACGGCCCGTTAGCCGTCCGCCAGGCAAAACGCGCCATTCTCTCCGGATTGGATGTGGGCATTCAAAAGGGCTTGCAAACCGAATTTGAATGTTATCAAAACATTATTCCGACGCGAGATCGCAGAGAAGGGTTACAGGCCTTTAAGGAGAAACGACCGCCGCGATATGAAGGGAAGTAACGATTTACGGTCGCGTGTTTTGGCGTGAACGTGACTACTTTTTGCACAAAAACACGACATGAACTGAACAGAAGTCAACGATCTATTTGAGAGTGTTGAAACAGGAGCTTTAGATGGAATTTACAGAAGAGCAAATCATGATTCGCGACACGGTACGTGAATTTGCCAAAAACGAGATCGAGCCGATGGCCGCAGAATATGATGAAAGTGCGGAGTTCCCGTTAGAAAATTTTAGAAAGATGGGTGAATTGGGTTTTCTCGGAATCCCTTTTGCCGAAGAATATGGCGGCGCAGGTCTCGATACACTCAGTTTAGTCTTAGCCATTGAGGAAATCGCCAAGGCGTGCGGAGGGACCTGTTTATCCCTGGCCGCGCATATTTCCTTGTGTGTCACTCCAATATATTTGTTCGGGAATGAAGAGCAAAAAAGAAAGTACCTGCCCGCGCTGACAAGCGGGCAGTCTTTGGGGAGTTTTTGTTTGACCGAGCCCGACTCCGGTTCGGACGCGGCTGCGGCCAAGACCACGGCCAAGCGGATAGGGGATGAGTATGTTTTGAACGGCAACAAAATGTATGTCACCAATAGCGGCTATGCCGATACGTTTGTGGTGTTTGCGAAGACGGAACCGGAAAAAGGTGCTCAGGGCATGTCCGCGTTCATCGTCGAAAGAGGTTTCGAGGGGTTGGTCGTAGGAAAAAAGGAAGACAAGCTGGGCGTTCGCGCTTCAGACACTCGCATGGTGACGTTTGAGAATTGTCGTGTCCCCAAAGCGAATTTGCTCGGTGAAGAGAATCAGGGCTTTAAATATGCTTTGAAGACTTTGGATGGCGGGCGTATTGGAATCGGCGCCATGGCAGTCGGATTAGCGCAAGCTGCGATGGAAAAGGCCGGGGCTTATGCTAAGGAAAGAGAGGCCTTTGGTAAACCCATCGCACATTTGCAAGCCATAAGCTGGATGCTGGCTGATATGGCGACCGAGATTCATGCTGCCAGGCTCATGGTGCATCATGCTGCACGCTTACGGGATCAAGGACAACCGTATAAGAAAGAGGCGGCTATGGCCAAGCTGTTCTCCTCGGAGATGGCCATGCGTGCGACCAAAAATGCCATACAAATATTTGGCGGTTATGGGTTTTGTAAAGACTATCCAGTGGAGCGATTTTGGCGCGACGCCAAACTCACGGTCATTGGCGAGGGCACATCCGAGGTGCAGCATATGGTTATTTCCCGTGAAATTTTAAAAGAGCTTTAGTGTTATGCAATTTGGTGAATTCGAAATATTTGTTGTCCGCGACGGGACGTTCCGGTTGGACGGCGGCGCCATGTTTGGGGTGGTGCCGAAGGTTTTGTGGAGCAAGCTCAACGCCCCGGATGAGATGAACAGAATTTTATTGGGCTTAAATTGTTTGCTTATTAAAAGCAAAAGCGATATTATTTTAGTCGATACCGGAATTGGCAGTCATTATGATGACAAGTTTGCCCGCATGTTAGGTATTGTTAAATCCACAAGTTTATTGCAGAGTCTCGACAAAATCGGGTTGAAAGCGGAGGATATTACAAAAGTTCTTTTGACGCACCTGCATTTTGATCACTGCGGCGGCAATTGTTTCCGGGACGAAACCGGGCAGCTCAAACCCACGTTCCCGAATGCTGCTTATCTCATTCAGCAGGGTGAATTTGAGGTCGCGACACACCCTGACGCGAGAAGCCGGGGCAGTTATTTGGCTCACAATTGGCAACCTGTCGAGGCAGCGGGGCAAATAGAATTCATCTCCGGAGATAGCGAGATTATTCCCGGCGTCGAAGTGCAGATAACCGGCGGCCATACGCTTTGTCATCAGATAGTGAGAATCAAAACGCATGGGAAAACCGCCTGTTTTTTAGCGGACCTGGTGCCAACCGATGCTCACCTGAAAACTGCTTATGTCATGGGATACGACTTGTATCCGAAAGTCACTATGGAAAAGAAAGACGCGGTTTTGCGGCAAGCGTTAAAGGAGAATTGGCTGCTCATTTTTGAGCATGCCCCCTTTGTGCATGGGGGGTATCTTTATGAGGCGGAAGGAAAATTACACGTGGAAAAGCTCGAAATCATTTAATGAGAAGTCAGCGGTGTTTGTCTGAAAACGCCCCTCTCTAACCCGAAGGCCTCATGGCTGAGGGTATATCCCTGCTTCGCTCGGCGGGGACGCCTGCCTTCACTAAGAGGTTGTAAATCGCGTTTTTTGCAGGGCTCCGACGGGTTGGGAGATGTAAATAGTGTCTGAACGAAAACTTGATTTTTGATGCCTTTGCGAGCGCTTCTCAGCGAAGCAATCTCCTTATTAGCCAGACATGAGATTGCTTCGGCAAAAAACGCCTCGCAATGACAGCTTTGTTAATAGTTTTCGTTCAAACACGAACTAAATTGAGCATAGGAGAATTTGTTGATGTCTGACTTACAAGAAGTGGTAATCGCGAGCGCTTGCCGAACGGCGATTGGATCTTTTAACGGCGCGTTAAGCTCGTTATCAGCGCCGCAATTAGGCAGTTTAGTGATCGAGGAAGCTCTGAAACGCGCCGGAGTGTCCGGAAGCGACGTCAGCGAGGTGATCATGGGCCAGGTGTTGACTGCCGGCGCCGGCCAAGCTCCTGCACGGCAAGCGGCTCTGGGCGCCGGAATCCCCAATACCGTTCCGTGTATGACCATAAACAAAGTCTGCGGTTCCGGGCTGAAGTCTGTGATGCTGGCTGCCCAAGCGATTCTGGTTGGCGACGCTGAAATCGTTGTCGCCGGCGGCATGGAAAGCATGTCCAATGCGCCTTATCTTTTGGACAAAGTCCGAACCGGGTACCGGCTGGGCAATGGCGAGCTCATCGACAGCATGATCAAAGATGGACTCTGGGATGTCTACAACGATTACCACATGGGCAATGCCGCGGAGTTGTGCGCCCGCGAGTGTCACGTGCCGCGCCAAGCGCAAGACGACTTTGCGATCCATTCGTACAAAAAAGCGATCGCAGCGCAGGAAAGCGGTTTTTTTAAGGATGAGATTGTGCCGGTGAGCGTTCCACAGAGAAAAGGCGACCCGATCCTTGTCCATGAGGACGAAGAGCCGAAGCGGGTCAATTTTGAAAAGCTGCCGGGTTTGCGTCCGGCGTTTCAAAAGAATGGGTCGGTCACGGCTGCAAACGCCTCCTCGATAAACGACGGAGCAGCCGCGTGTGTTATCATGTCCCTAAAACGCGCGCAGCAATTAGGAATCGAACCTTTGGCCAAAATTGTGGCTCAGGCTTCGGCGGCAAAAGCGCCGGAGTGGTTTACCATGGCCCCGGCTGACGCGATTCGAAAAATATTGGATAAGACGCATCTGCAATTGCAAGATATAGACCTGTTTGAAATCAACGAAGCCTTCTCCGTTGTCAACCTGGCGGTCGGTAACGAGTTGGAAATCGATATGGAAAGAATGAACGTGCACGGCGGCGCTGTGGCGCTGGGGCATCCTATCGGCGCCAGCGGCGCGAGAATTTTGACCACGCTTCTTTATGCGATGAAACGGTACGAAAAGAAGCGCGGTCTGGCGACATTGTGTATCGGCGGCGGGGAGGCTTCCGCGCTGATTGTGGAAAGGTAACTGTCTATCTTAATTGTAAAGTGGAATGCGCGTTTTACAACGAATCAGACGAGCTGTACGTGATGAGAGATATCGTATCAGCACACATGCAAATGAGGAGATGTCAGAAGACGAACTTGAAATAGACGATATTGAACAATTTATTCTTACGGGTAGGATTTTTCGAAAATTTACTTTTGACCCCCGGGGCACGCGTTATCAAATCTTGGGCCGAACAACTGGACTCGACTTGGATCGCGAATATCCGGCACATCTGGGGCACGCGTTATCAAATCTTGGGCCGAACAACCGATGGACGTCACGCTCATGTCGTTTGCCGTTTCTTAGGATCAGGCATTTTGTTGATAGTTACGGTTTTTATAGTTAAAACTTGATAGGGAAAGACACCATGAAACCTGATGTGTGTGAATATTGTGATGGTAAAGATAACTTGAGATTGTTGTGGAAAGCGTATTTTATTTGATGAATAGGACTCAGCTTTGAATATTAAAAAAGTAACCGTCATCGGCGCCGGTACCATGGGCAACGGCATCGCTCATGTTATTGCCTTAGCAGGTCATGAGGTCAATTTAGTTGAAGTCAAACAGGAGTTTTTAGATCGGGGCCTGGCTACGATTCGCAAGAACCTTGAGCGCCAAGTCAAAAAGAGCGTGATTTCTCAAAGTGAGTCTGAGTCCGCTTTGCACAAGATCGCGCCGTCTCTCTCACTTGATTGTGCGCACGATTCGGAAATCGTCATCGAGGCGGCCACTGAAGAGCGTGAGATTAAAAAACAGTTGTTCGAAAAGTTGGATGGTCTGTGTCAACCGGAAACTATTTTAGCCTCCAACACATCTTCTATTTCGATAACCGAAATCGCCGGTGTGACCTCCCGGCCGGAGAATGTTATTGGCATGCATTTTTTTAACCCGGTCCCCATGATGAAGTTAGTCGAAGTCATTCGAGGATTGGCGACCTCAGATGCGACTTTTGAGCGTGTTATGGCGTTGAGCACAAAATTAGGCAAGACGCCGGTTGCTGTCAACGATTATCCCGGGTTCGTATCGAACCGGGTTCTGATGCCGATGATTAATGAAGCGATTTATTGCGTTATGGAAGGCGTGGCCGAAGCGGAAGCCATCGATTCGGTGATGAAATTAGGCATGGCCCATCCGATGGGTCCGTTAGCGCTGGCCGATTTTATCGGTCTGGATGTGTGTTTACATATTATGACAGTTTTACACCAGAACTTGGGAGACGACAAGTACCGCCCGTGTCCTCTGCTGCGCAAGATGGTGGCAGCGGGCCGATTCGGCAGGAAAACGGGCAAAGGGTTTTATGATTATTCGTAACTATTTCACGTTAAAGGAACGAAAGAGGCGTGTTCATGGATTTTTTATTGACAGAAGAAAATAAACTCATTCAACAAACCGCACGCGAATTCGCTCAAACCGAAGTGGCCAAAGACGCTGCTGAGCGAGATCGTCTGGAGAAATTCCCTGACCAGCATGTCAAAAAAATGGGGCAATTGGGATTTATGGGAGTCATGGTCTCCCCTCAATATGGCGGCGGCGGTATGGATACCATTAGTTACGTTATCATTGTTGAGGAGCTTTCGAAAGCCGATGCTTCGGTCGGGGTGATTTGCTCGGTAAATAATTCTCTCGTATGTTATGGAATCGAGGATTTTGGCGACGAGGAGCTCAAACAAAAATATTTGGTTCCTTTGGCAAAGGGTGAAAAGCTCGGCGCTTTTTGTTTGTCCGAGCCCGGTTCCGGATCGGACGCGGCAGCGATGAAAACCACGGCGGTTCAGAACGGCGATCATTTTGTACTGAACGGAACCAAAAATTTTATCTCCAATGGCATGCACGCAGACGCCTACATTGTTATGGCGATGACCTCGCCTGAACTTAGACACAAAGGGATCAGTGCTTTTATTGTGGACCGCAATTCTCCCGGGTTAACGATAGGTAAAAAAGAAAAGAAGTTGGGCATTCGCAGTTCCGATACCGTCTCGATAATTATGGAGGATTGCATCGTGCCGCAAGAAAATCTATTGGGGAAAGAGGGTGAGGGTTTTAAAGTGGCTATGAAAACCTTAGACGGGGGCAGGATCGGGATTGCTGCGCAAGCTGTAGGAATCGCACAGGCTTCGCTGGAAGCTTCGCTCCGCTATTCGAAAGAGCGAGTTCAGTTTGGACAAGCGATTTCAAAATATCAGGCTGTACAAAACATGTTAGCGGATATGGATACGAACATTACTGCAGCGAGGCTGTTGACTTATCAGGCCGCGTGGAAAAAAGATCAAAAAATGAGCTTTTCTCTTGATTCCGCCAAAGCCAAGGTGCTGGCTTCGGAAACGGCTGTCGATGCGGCAAACAAAGCGGTTCAGATTTTTGGGGGGTATGGATATCTCAAAGATTATCCCGTTGAAAGGTACATGCGAGACTCGAAAATAACGGAAATTTACGAAGGGACCTCTGAGATTCAACGTTTGGTCATTGCCCGTGGCCTTTTGAAAAGTTAGGCGGTTCGTTTTCACTCACTATAGTAACTTCACATTTTGCCGGAGGACGTATTATGTCTGAATTCTTAGAAAAGGGAAAGTTATGGTTTAATGGAAAAATGATCGACTGGCAGGATGCCACTGTGCATGTGATGTGTCATGCATTACATTATGGCTCATCGGTGTTTGAAGGATTTCGTTGTTACAAAACTTCTCGGGGGTCGGCTATTTTCAGACTGCACGAGCATATTGGACGTTTATTTGATTCTGCGAAAATTTACCGGATACCGGTACCGTTTTCAAGAGACGAGATAGAACAAGCTTGTATTGACGTGGTTAAGGCGAATAATATGCAGGAGGCCTATTTACGGCCGATTGTGTTTCGGGGCTACGGCAGTTTGGGCGTCGATCCCAAAGATACTCCGACTGTGGTTGTTGTTGGAGCATTGGCCTGGGGAAAATATTTAGGTGAGGAAGCCATAAAACATGGCGTCGATGTCCGCGTCTCGTCTTGGAATCGTATGCGTCCGAACACTTTGCCGGCGTTATCGAAATGCGGCGCAAATTACATGAATTCGCAGTTGATCAACCTCGAAGCGAAGGCGGATGGTTATGTCGAAGGGATTGCGTTGGATTCTCACGGGTATGTGAGCGAAGGCAGCGGCGAGAATGTTTTTATTGTCCGTGATGGCAAAGTTTTTACTCCGCCATTGTCTGCGTCGATTTTGCATGGTATCACCCGAGACAGCGTTTTTACTTTAGCTGCCGAGCTCGGATATCAGGTGCAGGAAACGATGATGCCCAGAGAACTGCTTTATATCGCAGATGAAGTGTTTTTTACAGGCAGCGCTGCTGAAGTGACTCCTGTCAGATCCATAGACCGCATACCCGTCGGAACAGGGGAACGCGGCCCGGTTACGGAAAAAATCCAGAGACATTTTTTTGGAATTCTTTCCGGAGAGCTTGAAGATAAGTATCATTGGCTTACGTATATTGAGTGATTGACCGAGTTGAACCATGAGTCGTCGAAGAGCTAGGGAATTGACTTTACAAGCGTTATACGCCTATGAAATGTCAGGCAATACGCTCGAAAATATCATCGAAGATATGATTCTGAGTTGTCATGAGGATAAAAGAATTCAGGACTTTGCGATCCAATTATTAAAGCATAGCGTCAACAACAAAAAGCAAAGTATCCAGCTTATTATTCAGCGTACGCACAACTGGGATTTCGAACGTATTGCCATCATCGACAAGTTGATCATGCGGTTAGCGATCTGTGAATTTTTAAATTTTGAGGATATTCCGACCAAAGTCACAATCGATGAAGCGATTGAGATTGCGAAGGGATACAGCACGGAAAAAAGCGGTCAATTTATAAACGGAATTTTGGATGGCATCCTTATCGATTTAAAAAAACAGGACTTGATCCGAAAATCTGTCCGTGGCTTACAGGACAAGTCAAACAAGGAAGGGTAAAAAATCGTTATGGCACGTAACGTATTTACAAAAATATTTGGAAGCAAGCATGATCGCGATGTGAAAACCATTCAGCCCATCGTTGAGTCGATCAATCGATTTTATGATGAATTCGATAGTCTCACTGACGACGAGCTCAAAGGTAAAACTCAAGAGTTCAAAGCGAAAATTGCTGAGGCGACAGCAGACGTTCGAGAACAATTGCAGCGATTGGACGAACAGCTCCACTCAGACACGGAATCTTCCAATGGAACCGGAAACGAGGGAAAGAGCGATACCGAAGATCTGCGGGACGAAATTAAACAATTGCAGAAAGACGAAAATGAGATCATTGCGGATGTGCTGAACGAAATTCTACCGGAGGCCTTTGCAGTGGTCAAACAGACTTGTAAAAGGCTGGTGGGCAAGAAGTGGAAAGTGTGCGATCGCGAAATCGAGTGGGATATGATTCCATACGATGTGCAGCTTGTCGGTGGTATCGTGCTCCACGAAGGCAAAATTGCAGAGATGGCGACCGGCGAGGGTAAGACGTTGGTTGCAACCATGCCGATGTATTTGAATGCTTTGGCCGGCAAAGGCGTTCATTTAGTTACTGTGAACGATTACTTGGCGCGGCGCGATTGCGAGTGGATGGGCGCAATTTATCAATTTCTCGGGCTAACCGTGGCCTTTATTCAAAATGAAATGAATGCCGAACAAAGAAACGCAGCCTACTCTGCCGATATTACTTATGGCACGAACAATGAGTTTGGTTTTGATTACCTGCGCGACAATATGGTTATTCACTTTGAAGAGAAAGTTCAACGAGTCCATAACTATGCGATTGTCGATGAAGTGGATTCCGTTTTGGTTGATGAAGCGCGAACCCCGCTCATTATCTCCGGTCCTGTGGCGCACTCGAGTCAACAGTATAGCGAGATGAAGCCGAGAGTAGAGCAATTGGTTAAAAGACAGACCGCTCTTGTCAACAGCATTGTTGCCGAGGGTGAAAAATTTCTGGAAGAAGATGACGATGATAAAGAATATGAAGCCGGAATTAAATTGCTGCAAGCATCGCGCGGAGCGCCCAAAAACAAAAAACTCGCGAAACTCCTGCAAGAAGTCGGCGTGAAGAAATTGATACGCCGGGTTGAGAACGACTTTATGCGCGACAAGAAACTGCACGAAGTCGATGATGACCTCTATTTTGCCATCGATGAAAAAGCGCATACCATCGATTTAACGGATAAAGGCCGGGATGCACTTTCTCCCAACGATCCGGGAATGTTCATACTGCCTGATCTTTCCGAAAAGCTGCACGATATTGAAAGTGATGAGTCTTTGTCGCCTGAAGAAAAAATAACCAGAAAATCAAAACTGCAAATTGAGTATCAGGAAAAAAGCGATCGTCTGCACAGTATTTCACAATTGCTCCGGGCTTATTCGTTGTTTGAAAAAGACGTCGAGTATGTTGTCAATGAGGATAAGGTCATGATCGTCGATGAGTTCACCGGCCGGCTTATGCCGGGTCGGCGATACAGTGACGGCTTGCACCAGGCTTTGGAAGCGAAAGAAGGCGTAAAAATCGAACGGGAGTCTCAAACCCTGGCGACCATTACATTACAAAACTATTTCCGTCTCTACGATAAGCTGGCCGGGATGACCGGAACCGCCGAAACCGAGGCTGGTGAATTCTGGGAGATTTATAAACTCGATGTGGTCGTCATTCCTACGAATGAACCTGTACGCCGGATTGATTACGAGGACCAGATTTATCGTACTAAGCGTGAAAAGTATAAAGCGCTCATCGACGAGATTGTCAGCATGCATGAAAAGAAACGGCCTGTGCTCGTCGGAACGATTACTGTGGATATTTCTGAGACCTTGAGCAGAATGTTAAAACGCCGCGGTGTGAGACATTCGGTGCTGAACGCTAAAAATCATCAGGGTGAGGCTGAAATCGTTGCTCATGCTGGGGAACCGGGCGCTGTGACGATTGCCACGAATATGGCAGGTCGCGGAACAGATATAAAATTGGGTGCGGGAGTCGTTAAGCATCCAAAGTGCGCTTTGTTACAAGCGAGCACGGACGGCGAAGTCTGTCCTTACATTAAGGAGTTGAATTGTCTCGAGAGTGTCCCTTGTGGTTTGCATATCATCGGCACCGAACGTCATGAAGCGCGCCGGATTGATCGCCAATTACGCGGCCGAAGCGGGCGTCAAGGAGATCCCGGGTCTTCGCGTTTCTACCTTTCTCTCGAAGACGATCTCATGCGGTTGTTTCAATCCGACCGGGTGGCGGGTGTGATGGATAGGTTAGGAGTCGAGGAAGGGGAAGTGATCCAGCACCGGATGGTCACCAAATCTATCGAACGCGCCCAAAAGCGTGTGGAGGGTCATAATTTCGATATTCGTAAACATCTACTCGAGTATGACGATGTAATGAATCAGCAGCGAGAAGTGATTTACAATCGCCGTTCTCACGCCCTGCAAGGTGAAAACCTCAAAGAGGAGATCATCGAGATGATGGGGGATTATATCGACAGTAAAGTGCAGCAATACTGTATAGAGGACGATTACGCAGAGCAATGGGATTGGGATGGCTTACGAATAGAATTTAGAAAAACCATGCTTTTGGAGCTGCCTTTTCAAGAAGACAACTTGGTTGGAGTGAGCCAACAAGAAGTTTTTGAAAAAACGTTCGAAGAAGCGAAAAAACTCTACAATCAACGCGAACGCGATTTTGGTGAAAAGCTGATGCGTCAGTTGGAAAGACTCGCGATGTTGCGTGTTATCGATGAGCGCTGGCGAGAACACTTGTATGAGATGGACCAATTGAAAGAAGGCATCGGTCTCAGGGCTTACGGACAAAAAAATCCCCTTCTTGAATATAAATCCGAAGGATTTCGGATGTTTACTGAAATGTTAGATTTGATTAGCGAGCAAGTAACCGATCTTATTTTCAAGGCCCAGGTGCGGCCGGAACCGATTGCGGACCCGAGGAGGCTGCCGAGACGGATGACCACGAAACATGATTCTGCCGAAGGTATGGGGTTTGCCGGTCTCCCCGGGCAGGCCGCGTCAACCGAGATGTCCCGCCATGCCCAGCGTGGTAAAAAGCAGCCTGTGGTTGCCGGAGAGAAGGTCGGCCGAAATGATCCTTGTCCATGTGGAAGCGGTAAAAAATATAAGAAATGCCACGGAGCTTTTTAAGTAGTGTCTGAACGAAAACGGCCGTTGCCTGTCATTCCTGTATGCTTTAAAGAGGAATCTCCTGCTCAAATCTGGAGATTCCGGCATAAAAAATTGCCGGAATGACAGATCTGAACGAAAACTCTTTAAAATGCTCAAGCACCCGTCCCCGGGTGCGTTTGAC
>JBHHWX010000031.1:0-21866 GCA_046756745.1 bacterium
GACTATATAGCGAAGCTTCGCCTCAAACCGACAAGAAAAAGCTCGCCCACAGAAGTTAAGTTACGATTATTCAAAAAATACAAAAGAAAAACCTCAAGCGCCCCAGTCACAAACGATCACGTGCGACTCCTGCGGTCCGTGTACGCCTAAAAACAATTTCATCTCGATATCCGCGGTCCGGCTCGGCCCGGAGATAAGTGTGATGTTACAGTTCGCCTGGTGGATTTTGTAAATCTCGCGCAATTTCGGAGCGGCTTCATCCAAAGTTCGCACAATGCTGGACTGCTTCAGAAAAGCAATGTGCACCCTGGGTAAGCTGGAAATCAAACGTTCGCTGTCGTCGGCGGTCACTTCCACGATGGCGCCGGTTTCAGCGATGCCAAACTCCGCTTGGTTGATTCCGGCATCGGCGGCGTTGATTTGGTCCCCGAACTTCCCCAACCCCGGCTTAAGAACAATCGGCGAACACTTCTCAGCGAGACGCTTCTTCAGGCCGGGTGGCCGGAGCGTCATTGCAGAAGAAACAACCGTGGTTTTTATTTTCGATTTCGTTAAAATCTCTGTCACATGCTCCACAGCCTCGTACGCTTTTGAGGCGAAATAAACTTCGCCGGAGAGCTCCTCATATTTGTTTTTAAAAAGGCTGAAGATTTCTTGATGTGTTGAATGCATGATTCCTGCTTAGGCTCACTTGGGTGTTCACGCTTCAGCGTGTAAAAAAGCCCTTTTGGGCACAATGTTGATTTCTGTGGGTAAAACCAGCACCCCCTATTATCAGTATCAAATTTAGCCACGTGACATAGGAGTGCAAAGCTTTAGCTTTGCAATTATCACAATTATCATTATCCGGTGCTTCCCTTTCATCCGGTCAAAAAATGGCGATACCCCCGGCTCAATTCACGCCGCTTGCCATCGGGCATTTCCAGAACGATCCCTTTGGACTCCCGTGTGATTCGACCGATCTTCGTACACGAGAGACCAAACCGCCAGTGAAGCTGTTCGCAGATTTCCGCCACCCGCTCTTCCGGCGCGGTAAAGAGCAATTCAAAATCTTCGCCGCCGTAAAGCGCGTACTCCAAAACCGCTTCTCCGAAATGCTCCGCAACCGATTCGGTTTCAGATTCTATCGGTATCTGCTCCGCAATCAATTCCGCGCCAACGTGACTCTGTTGGCAAATATGGTGTATTTCAGACGCTAAACCGTCGCTGATATCGATCATCGAATGGATGGAAAAGTTCTCGACCAAAAACCGCGCCTCTTCGACTCTCGGCTTAGGGGGGAGATGCTTATCTATTACATGTGTCTGGAGTTTGCGATTGCAGCCGGAAGACTTCAATACCTTCAGACCTGCCTGCGCTCCTCCCAAACAACCGGTTACAAAAACCGTGTCTCCGATACGAGCGCCGGAACGCGGGACGAGATCGTCTTTTGCTACCAGTCCGGTTACGGTTACGGAAACCTGCATCTTATCCGGCGATTCGATGGTATCGCCGCCTACGATACTCGTTTGATATGTGCTTGCCAGGTCTTTCATGCCGCGCACCAGCTCGGTCACATTCTCGACGGAGAGATCTGGCGGAACGCTGAGCGTGACCAACGCATATTGTGGCTGGCCCCCCATCGCGGCGATATCGCTGATGCTGGCAGCCAGAGCGCGCCAGCCGAGCTTGTAAAAATTGAAATACGATAAATCGAAGTGAATGCCCTCTAAAAGGGCATCCGTGGTCAGAAGAAGTATCTGGCCGTCGGGCAGCTCGATGGCCGCGGCGTCGTCATCGATGCCGAGAAGGACGTTTTCCGACGGGGCGGAGACGAGCTCCTTTATCTTCGCGATGAGACCGAATTCTCCGATATCGCGGATGTTCATTTTATTCGCTTATCCGCACGAGTACCCGTCGCGTTCTCGGTCCGTCAAATTCGCAAAAGAAGATGGCCTGCCAGGTGCCGAGAGCCAACCTGCCGTTTTGAATAAACACAGAAACGGAGGAGCCCATCATGCTCGCTTTGATATGCGCAGCAGAATTCCCTTCCGCGTGCCGGTAACCGTCCTCAAGCGGCACGATCTTGTTCAGCTCCATGATCATGTCGCGCACAACATCCGGGTCCGCACCCTCGTTTATCGTCACCCCGGCGGTGGTGTGAGGGATGTAAACCTGGCACACACCTTCCCGGACGCCGCTTTCATTCACGAATTGTTGCACCTGGCCGGTTACTTTAACGAACTCGAATTGTTGGTTGGTATTTATTGTGAATTCTTTGAGCATATCTTTCAAAGCTCCGGATTAAATTTGTCATAATCACCTTCACCCTCATACCCGCACACTCCCATTCTGGGAGAATTCACCATTCTGTCGGCTCCCCCCACCAATCATCTTCCCCACTATCGCTGCTATAGCGAACTCCACCGATCGTGAACTCACTCAGGAGTCCACAGCATTCTAACCAAATGCTTCGCAAGAAATCATCGAGGTCAAACAGAGTCGCATTGCTATCCATCTCAATGTGCAGCCAAAACGGCTCGTAACCCCAAACCTTCATGTGGTAAATCTGTTTTAAAGGATGTTTGTTTTCCGCGCTTTGCAAATCTTTTTGTTGTTTTTCTTTACAAGCGGCAAGGTGCCTGCTCATGGAACGCCCGGAAAACGTTTTCAAACAAAATCTACAAACGCCTTCGTTTTGATATTCCATAGTGCTCATAAAGCTCGCTCCAAATTCGTAATATCTCAGGAAATACAATTAATATTCATGGTCACGGACTTAATAATGAAACCTCGCCTGCAAAAAGTCAATCCGATCCTCGCTAACCAAATAGACGATTCTATGCTCTTGCGTGAGTCTCCTCGACCATGTTCCTGCTGCCAGATATTTTAAAGGCTCTGGCTTCCCAATGCCGTGAAAAGGATCCCGCATGATGCCCTCGATAAGCTCAAAAGCTCGTAAAGCTATTTTGCGATCCGTTCTTACCCAAAATTTTAAGTCTTCCCGAAACTCTGGCTGGAATACCGCATCTCTCTGAGATTTTGATTTCGAAATCTTCTTAGATTTCTTCGCCAAGACCTAAGTCTCTCCTCAACTGCTCGATTGTTTGGGGACGCTCGGTTCTTGCGAGCGCGCGATTCAGTGCCGTCAGCAAACGCTGCGCATTCTTTGGCGAACGTAGTAGATGTGCGGTTTCGACTAAGCTTGAGAGCTCAGAGGCGGAAATGAGGGCAACATCTTCGGCGTTCCGGCGATTGATGAGAACGATTTCCTTATTCTCGGAGACTTTGTTACACAGTTTCGCAAGATTGGCTCGAGCATTGGAATACGTAGTATGGATTGCCATTTATGAACCTCGATAGTTGTACAGCAACATGGTACAACTTTTTGTTGTTGTTTGCAAGTAAAATTTTGCCCTGCCCTGCTTCAAGTCTTCCTTTTCTTCTTCTTCGCCGCAGGAAACAGAATATTATTCAAAATCAAACGATACCCCGGTGAGTTCTTGTGCAGGGAAAGCTGAGTGGGTGGGTCATAAACGAAGTGCTGGTAGTCTTCCGGATCATGGCCGCCGTAAAACGTGAAGGTACCGCGTCCGAGATTGCCGTGAATGTATTTGACCTCGTCGGTTCCTTGGGCTTCAGCCAGGATGGTCACGGATTTTTTAATGAAGTTACGGTTGAAGGCTGTGAGCTGTCCCATGTATCCTTTCACAACCGAGACGTGGTTTTGTGTGAGCATCGTGGGCACGGGATCGTATTTGGCCGAGAATTCGAACAAAGTAAAATAGTCTGTCTCAGCGCTTCGGATGCGCGGCATGTTGCTCGGTGGAATGTCGATGTTGGAGTGCTCGTAAACCAACGGATTCATTTCAGTATTGAAGTTTTCAAAGGCAAATGTTTTCTCATAGTCGAGTTTGTCTTGGCAGCCCGGCTCGGGAGGATCGCCGTCGAAAACAGTATCGACGATGTCCGTACCCTCAGAAGCCAAGGCCAGATCAATGGTATCGGTGGCAGAGCACATGGCGAACAAAAAACCACCTCGAAGCACATAATCTTTAATTATCAGAGCGACGGCCAGCTTCTCCTCCGAGACCGTGGAAAATCCTTGTGCCTTTGCTAAATTCTCATTTTTCAACACCTCTTCAATATACCAGGGCGCATTTCGAAAATTCGCATAAAACTTTCCATACTGTCCGGTGAAATCTTCATGATGCAGGTGCAGCCAATCGTACTTTTTCAAATCTCCTTTCAGAACCTCTTCGTCCCATAAGGTTTCGTATGGAATTTCAGCATAGGTCAGCGCTAAGGTCACGGCATCGTCCCAGACTTGCTTGTTGAGCGGAGTGTAAACAGCAATTTTCGGGGCCTTTTCTAAGAGAATGACGTCCATGTTGCCTTCTTCCACCTCAGCAAAAATCTGTGCCGCTTGCGCACCACTGATATTTGAAAAAGCCACTCCTCGCAGCCGCAGCTCCCTTTCTACCGCCGGGTAAAAGTCCATCATAAAGGAACCGCCACGATAATTGAGCAGCCACTCTACGTTGATAGAACGCTCCAGACACCAATACGCGACGCCATAGGCTTTGAGATGATCCGTTTGTTTTAAATCCATGTGGACCACGATTTTTTGGGCGTGGGAGTTTTGGGGAGTAATAGAAACCATAAAAAAAGCAATAAACAAAATTACAACGCTTTTCTTCATTCGTCAATGCCGAGCTGTTTTCTGATTAGAGTACAAAGAGTTTCTTTGATTTCCGGATGGCGAGGAACAGGTGCTTGCTTTCCGGTACGAGAATTTTTATAAATGTCATGCTTTTTACCATGTCGATGCAAATAACAACCTGCTCTTACCAATGTTCGAATAAAGTTGCGGCGCTTCAAACTTCGATTTCCACCAGCTTCTCTTTCACCCCAAGTCGAATTTCTTTCTCCTCATCGGCGCGCATCAGTTGATAGGCTTCCTTGATATTTTCTTCCAATTCTTCAAGGGTTTCGCCTTGGCTGAACACACCGGGAACTTCTTTGATTTTACCAACATACCAGTCATCATCTATCCAGTATTCAAGAGTTAACTTTGCTTTAGACATGAAAGGCACTCCTCCAATGAATGAAATCAATTATTCAACTGACGCGACTGCAAATTTCTCAGCTTCTGACGAACCGCTTCAAGATACAGACTCCTGGGATAATCGATCAGAACGCGCTCATAGGCCTGGGACGCCTTTTGTACATCGCCCAAGCCGTTTTCGTAAACCTCCCCGATTCGTTTTTGAGCCAGAGCGGCGTAAACGCTTCCGGAGTGTTCCGTAACCAATGCCTCAAAATATTGAACCGCCGCCGCATAATTCTCACGAATGTTCTCGATTTCTCCCAAAGCCAACAACGATTCGTCCACAACACCCGCATTGGGAAAGTCGCTTAAAATGCGCTGCAAGCGGTTGACGGCGCCGGTATATTCTCGCTGCCGTCGGAGCTTTTGTGCGCCGCTGTATTCTGCCAACGCTTCTTTGGAAGTTTTTATATTGTCCTCAATCAAAAAAATCAATTCAAACGCATCGTTTACATAATTCTGATCGGCCGGCGTTTTCGATCCCACATCTTCGGTAATTTTGTTGAGAGATTTAAGCGCTCTGTCATAATCGCCGCTCATAAAATCCACAAAAGCTTTGTTATAAAGAGCCCGGTCAACAATTTCACGGCTTTTCTGATTCGTCACGAGCGGCTTACCGTACCATTTTTTGGCCTCGCTTAATCGTCCTTGAGCCACCAAACAGTCGCCGATTCGAAAATAGGTGTCGAAGATTTTTCTTCCATTCGGATATTTCTCTCTGCTGACTTGATACGCATGCAACGCTTTTTCCAGCTCGAATAGATCCTTTAAATAAATCTCCCCAATTTGAAATTGGGCTTGCTCGGCGAGTGGGCTTTTAGGGGCCTGGCTGATCAGGGACCGAAAGCTTTGAATGGCTTCATCGGAAAAACCTTGTTGTTGCTTCGCTGTCGCCACCCCGAAAAGCGCTTTAATTCTATAGGGTGACTTAGAGTAGTGTGTTAGTATCATATCATACCCGTGTTGGGCGAATTTGAACTCACCCGCAGCCAACGCTTTCTCTGCAAAAAAATAAATTTCCTTGCCGGTAGCTCTTTTTTGAGCGCTTGCTGGGTTTCTCAATGTTCCAAGTATTTGAAAGTGTTGAAAAGATTTTCCGTATTCCTCGATCCGCAAATAGAGGTCTGCCAACAGCTTGCGTACCCAATATTCCTGTTTGGTTTTTTCGAGCTGTGCTTGTAATAATTCGGCAACTTTGTGTGCGCTTTCAGCCTCTTTTGTATAACTGGCAATCCGTCCCTCGATGTAGTTGAATTGGTTGGGGTACTTCTCGAGGTAATTTAAGTACTCTAGGGTCGCCTCGCGGTAATTCAAGCGGATAACATAAAGGTTGGCGACTTCAAATACATAGATATCGTTCCTTTTCAAATTCCGGCGGGCAGACAAATAAATCTCGATCGCTTCATCGTAGAGACGGTTGCTGATCATGGCATTGGCGACATACGGGTAGACAGCTTTGTTGTGCGGATATCTTTGCAAGAGATTCTTCCAAAGTTCAATCGCTTTGTCGTGTTGCCCGTATTTATAGAAAACATTCCCTAAGTCGGCATAATATCGCGGATCGCTCGAGCGTTGGATTTGAACGTTGATTAACTCTATCAGCGGGTCAAACATTTCCAGCCGGAGCATATTCCTCTTCACACCCTCGTAATACAACTGGTTTTTCGGAACCTGATCATAAAGATTTCGATAAATTCTAAGAGCGGCGTCATAACGGCCGCGCCGCTCAAAATCTTGCGCCATTCTTATGCGGTTATTCGTTCGGCCCTGGGTCTGTCCGTACAAATCCGATTGGATGAATAAACCGCAAAAGGTTAACCACAAAAGGAAAACAACTTTTGAAAAAGGTTTCAAAATCCGGTCAGAAAATGCATCTGTCGTTCCGGCAGCAGTTACGGCCCCACCAGCAAGGAGCACAGTGGCGGTGGATTCCGGTATTCGGCTGTCGCCGAAACCGGAATGACAGAGTGGGGATGTCATCTTAATGATTGCTCGCCTCCTTTTGTTGCTCTTCGTACAACGCTTCAAAATATTTCCGTATCAGCTCCCGGTAATCTTTCGAGTAACCCTCTTTCATCGCCTTGAGCAGTTCGTTTTTTAATCTATCTCTTTTTGTGAGTACTTTTGCGGGCAACGCTTGTGGGCTTAAAGCGTGATACTGATTGCCGGTTTCCGCTTTGCGTTTCTTGCTGTAGTCCCGATCGTGCATAGAACGTTGAGCGTCTAATAAGCGCGACAGAATTCGTTTTTGACGCTGAATGGTATTGCGATTGACGTTTTTCTTTTGCAATTCTTTAACGACATCTTCCATGTCTTTGCCGACTTTTCCGAGATCTCCCAGAATGTCCGAACGATTGCCGGCCTCCTTCATAAGCTGCTGAAGCGATTTTCGCAGGGCCTCCTGTTCGGCAGCCAGTCGCGCCATTGCAGCCTGCTGTTGCATACTCAAGGCCCCTGGCTTTTGGCCCAGTTGGGACGTCTGCTTATTAAGCCCTTGTTGCTTCCCAGACATCCCCATAAGACGCTGCATCATTTCCTGAAACCCAATACCTGATGAAGCGCCCGACATCTGCTGCATAGATTTGCGCAGCTCAGAGACGGCTTCATTGAGACCCGACATCGCTTTTCCCTGATTTTGACCTGACTTCCCGCTGTTACGCGCCTCCAAGTTATCGAGAGAACTTTGCATCCCGCCCATAGACTTCCCCAGAGCTTTACCGATTTCAGGTGTCACAAAAAATGTTTGCTGCGACGCCTCCATAAGCTCATTGGCAACGCGCTGTAATCCCGACAGCAAATTTTGCTGTTGATCGGCCGCCTCATTCATACCAGGTGAATTGCGATCCATACGCTGAGTCGACTGCATAAGATTTTCCTGCTGCTTCGAAAGGTTCAACAGATTATGTGACGCGCGGTTCAACGCCTGCATAATCTCTTGTTTTTGCCCCTCGGAAAGCTCCTTTTGGGCTGTCTGCAGCGTTTCGAGCAACTCTTGTAGACCTTGAGATGTTTGCTGGATCGAACTCTGAGCGCCCTGCATATCACCCGATTGAAACTGTTGCATCGACTGCTGCATCTGGGATTGCAGGCCGTTTTCGCCAGCCTGTTTCTGCGCAGCCTCAATTCTCTGCTGCGGCATGCGGGGAAATTCACCCATCTTTTTTTTCAAGTCTTTCAGCAACTCTGATAAATTTTCAGTGTCTTTTTGAATGCCTTTCTGTTCTTGTGCGTATTTATTTGCTTTCTGTTTTTGCGGCGCCTGAGCAGCTTGTTGGTTGAGCTCTTTTTGGCGCCTGAGTAAATCTTGGGCTCTGCGCACCGCTTCATCCAATTGCTGTTCAATATGCAATTTCTTTAGCAAATTGAGCGTTCGTTCCATGCTCTTGAGAAAGTCCTCCTGAGAGGCTGCGAATTTTTCCATCGCTTCTTTCAGTTTCTTCGGGTCGAGCTCATCAAGCGATTTTTGCATTTCTTTCAGAGCTTCCTTCATCTCGGGAGTCATGATTTCTTCCATGAGCTGCTGCAATTCGCGATATTTCTGCATCGTCTCCATAGAAAGCAGATCGTTTTGCTCCATGCGACTGATCATATCATCCAACTTTTCCTGCACCGATTGCAGCTCCTCCTGCATTTTTTGCTGCGCTTGCAAAGACTCCTGAACTTTTTGCTTTTCTTCCCAGTTCAACTCCGGTTCGCGTTTCATCTCCTGCACAATGTCTTTTAAGTTCTCGCGCAGCGTTTTACTTTGCTCAACCAAATCTTCCAGCGACTCATACGATTCTTCGTGTCCACGCGCAACCTCCTCATAAATTTCATGCAGCGATGGAAAACGGACGCGGTAGGTTAAGCTTCTCGAACTCTTTGGTCCCGAAACCTTGTCATTGTCAAAAACTTCTGCATAGTACTCGATCACATCCTCCGGAAAAATTCCGGTACTCGAGAGGTCCCAAGTGTGATTGAGAAGCATTTTATCATTCACCTCTTCAGGCAAGGCGATCTCGAAAAACTGCTGATCGCCTTCCTGCGCTCCTCCCTTAAGGACGCGATAACCGATACGCGTTTTTGAAAACCCAAAATCATCCTCTGCCTCAATGGAGAGCGGAAGCATCATATCCTCTCCCAAATCGACGTCTTGTCCCGGAAACGTCACTTGCACCAATGGAGCTTGATCGTCGATAACCGTCATACGGTATTCAATGGCAGCGTCATTCGTCAACCCTTCCGAATCCTGCAATTGGAGGCGGTAGGTTCCGGATTTCATGATTCGATGCCGGCCGATCAATTCTTTGCCGGAAATCTTCATCGCCTTTTCGCGATCGTTGTCAAAAATGATTTTAGCATCGGTGACGGATTTGTTGATTTGAGCGCGCAGTTCCACCCTCGTCCCTTTAAGAGCGGAAAAATCACCAACGTTTTCATCCAAAAAATGGCTGCCAAGTTTTGAATAAGCCGGGTAGGATAGCCTAACCTGCAGATTCCGAACAAAAGGCATTTCAATAACAGAAAGGGTAAATTCGTCGCTCTTATAGGGGGGCGCCTCGACGAAATAATCCAGGTCATCGCGAACGCTTTCGATTGTAAAAGAAACTTCGCCGTTCACCGCTGACTTCGAATCATAGCGCGAAAAGTCTTTTGCGCCGGCGGCCTTGACGAGCAGGCCCACGTCAAAAGCCTTATCGCTTTTAATCGAGACTTTTATTGCGACATGTTCGCCTTTCACAACTTGCGCATTACCAGGGGAGACCTCAATCCTCACAAGCGGTCGGGCGATGAAGTCTTTGCGCGGATGAAGCAGTCTATATGATGCATTGCTGAATCCTGAGAAGAAGATTGCAAAGATCGCGGCAAACGCCAGAAGACTTACCCCCAAAAGCTTTGCCCGCTCTTTCAAGCGGCCGGAATCAGCGACGGAGTCCAGGTCGAGCTTCTGCAGGTCGTTGTTGATATCAAACAAAGCGGCGTCGGCAAGTTCGAGAGAGTATCCTTCAGGGTTTTTTTGACGCCGTTTAAAAACTTGCAGGGCGTCGGCCAAACGATCGCGGATAACGTTAAACTTCTCACCAACAATGAGAGCGAGTGTAATATCATCGGGAAAATGTGGTCGAAAAAACAATGTCCGGAGGGGACGCAGAACCAGGGCCGAGAAGGCAACCGTAAGAAGAAAAAGCGTACTGCCCAAGAAAATTGTCCGCGAGATCGAGCTCATATGAAAAATCGTTTCGGTTGCGACTGCAAGGAGAGAGACGCCGAGCGCCAGAAGCAAAAAGACCACAACCCCCTCTGTCAGGCTCAGCCGCTTTTGCCTTTTTCTCAGAGTATCGAGACGGCTTGTGATTGTGTTGAAAAGACTTTCGTGCTCGCTCATGACAACCTCAATTCATTAAAGCATACACCATAATATTCGTACCCATTTCAAGCGCTTTTTGGCGAACGTCCGGTGGATCGCCATGCACGCTTGGATCTGCCCAGCCATCGGAAATATTAGTACCGAATGTGTAAAAAACGACCAAGCGCCCTTCATAATAAAGTCCAAAGCCTTTTGGGGGACCGCCATCGTGTTCGTGTGTTTTGGGCAATCCATTAGAGAAACCAAAATGGCTGTGGTAAATGGGATGAGAAAAAGGCATCTCGACCAAATCGTCTTTCGGAAATACTTTCTTCATCTGTTTCCGGAATGATTTGTCCATGCCGTAATCATCATCCGCGTAAAGAAAACCACCGGATGTTAAATACAACCTCAATCGAGCAGCCTCCTCCTTGCTGAACGAAATGCGGCCGTGTCCGGTCATAAAAATTACCGGATGAGAAAACAAATCTTCATCCATAATCTCAACAACCACTTCGGACTCACCGACGTCAACATTCGTATTCTCAGCCATAAATTGCAGAAGGTTGGGGATGATGGACGGGTCATTATACCAATCGCCGCCGCCATGGTATTTTAAACGGGCGAGGACAAATTCGCTCTGAATTATTTTGTTCTGACTATAAGAAAGAGAACACAGGTTGTTAACGAGGATGACGGCAAAAAAGATGCGATTCATGTGAACAATCATTTTTCTTAAAAAATCCGGACCCAAACCATGATAACCATCGTAATCGCTGCGGCAATTTTGGTTAACTTTCCCCCAAGCGACCCTAAAAAAGCTCCAAAGCCAACACGTAACGATTTATCAAAATCCTTGGTGACCGCGTATTCAAACAAAGCTGCCCCGACAAATGCGCCGGCAAACGCGCCAAGAAGTGTGCCTAACAAGGGAACGATCGTCGTACCCATAATCGCGCCCAAAAAACCACCGAGAATTGCCCCGAACATGCCGGTTTTTGATGCGCCATATTTTCCCGCTGCTGCTGCCCCCAAAAAAAATTCAATCACCTCTACGGTCACGGAAATTAAGAAAAGGAGTCCCAAAAACTTCCACGTCAGGTCGGCAAAATCCGTAAGCCAGCCGAACACAACCGCATTAGCCAGAATGACAAACGTCCCGGGAATGCCAAACGGTATTATTAATATACCGACAATCATGACTAACCAAAAAAGAATATACCCGAAAACTTCTAAAATCGCCATTTTTTCTGCAAAGTTATTTATGCCCTCTGGCTTTACCCCTTAATGTCGATATAAACATTTTTCTTAATCTCTTGTACCCATTTCTTAAATTCTTCCTGCCGTTTCATGTTGAGCGCCCAGTTTTCGATTTGTTCCCAATCGTCCTGAATACTCAACCTGCGTGCGCCGCTGCGGCTGTTGACTTTAATCAGGTGATAGCCAAACTTTGTCCTGACGGGTTCTGAGATTTCCCCCTCCTTTAATCCAACAATCGCGGACCGGAACGCTTCAATTTGAAATTGATCGACTTGAAAAGAGCCCAAATCTCCCCCGTTGGCAGCCGTTTGATCGTCTTGAGACAATTTTTGGGCGGCCTCCTCGAAAGTCAGATCTCCCCGCTCTATTTTTTCTTTTAACTTCTTCAGCTTTGCTTCTGTAAAACTCGCGTCTTCATCAGAAGAGTCTAAGCGAATGAGGATATGCTGAGCGTGTATTTTCATACCTGTCTTCTTAATCAATTTAATGATGTGAAATCCGAATTCCGACTGGACAATATCCGATATCTGTCCCGGTTCAAGCGCATAAGCCGCCTCTTCAAACGGCTTGACCGTATCACCGCGCTTCATGGTTCCTAAATCACCGCCCCTCGGAGCAGACCCTGGATCCTGAGAATACTGTTTCGCCAATTCCTGAAAATCTTCCCCGTTATCTATACGCCGTTTTATCTCTTCGATTTTTGTTCGAGCAATTTGAGCCGCCAGGCCGCTGGCCTCGATTTTGAAGAGGATGTGGGAGATGTTAACCGTGGCTTGCATCTCTGGCAGGCTGTCGCGGTGGGTTCTATAAAATTCTTCTACTTCACGACGTGAAATTTGAATTTCTTGCGCCTTGAGATTTTGCAGCTTTTCCACCAAGAGTCGTTCTTCGACATCTTTGCGAAATTCCCGGCGCATACGGCGAACCGGCATACCGAAATATTCCTCGACTTTTTCTTGGGTGCCGAGTTGTTGAATCATTTGATTTATTTGTTCCTCGAGAAGAGCTTCTACTTGCTTCTCGCTTATCGTGACGCTGTCCTCCTTGGCTTTTTCCAAAAGGACTTTTTGTGTAATCAAATTGTTCAAGGTTTCGCGGCGAAGCTGTTCTACTTTGTCCGGTTCGCGCTGGAGATCAATTCCGAGTTGAGCAGCTAAAGAATATGAATATTGAAATAACTCCGATTGCAGGATAACATTGTCGCCCACAATGGCGATGATTCTATCCAATGCTTCTTGAGCCCATAGCGGACGGTAAATAACAAAAAGAGCTCCTATCAACAGAATTCTACAGACTTTCAATTTGTTTCTCTCCCTTTTGAATTAACGAGTCTAAGTTCACCGAATCGAGAATCTGAAAATTTGTCGTCACGGTAAATTTACTTTTTGTTTGTAAAAGAAACCGTTGGTAATTTTCCTGTTTCCTTTGTTGTTCGAGCATAAAACGTATTTCCTCACGGACATGATCAAGGTTTTTTGCCTCCCCCTTTTTCATCTTATCGACAACTTTAATCAAGTGGAAGCCGAAGTCTGATTTTAGTGGAAGTGAGTAGCTGCCAACAGGAATATTGAACGCCATCTTCGAAATCTCCGGAATAATGTCTGATTTCGAAAAGTATCCCAAATCCCAATCGTGCGTCTTCAACGAATCGGCGATTGCTTTTGCTAAATCCTCAAAATCTTCTCCCTTTTTAAGGCGCCGACGTAGAGCATTCGCCTCCTTCCGGGTGTTCGTTAATATGTGATAGGCGTGTACAACATCGTCGGAAAGAATGAATTCTCCTTTATTCGATTCGTAGTATTGGCTAATTTCTTCGTCTGTGATTAGTATTTGATTTTTTAGGGCGCGTTCGATTAAACTGTTAATTATGAGTTGTTTCTTTAAGCTCTCAAATTCTTTCCTGAGCTCTTCATCCTCATCGACGCTTCTCCCCAAAGCCTCTTGATAAAGAACTTCGTCATTAATCCACCTCAGAACATATTCCCGGAAGTCGGCAGCGTTGAGCTCTACCCGTGATCGTGAAGTCACATCTTGGACGACTTCGCGAAGGGTTAGGTGTTCATCGCCAACCCTGGCAACGACCAACTGTTCCTCCTCCGGGAGGTTACAGCTTGAGTTGACAACGAAATAAAAGATAAAGAAGAAAAATCTCAAATATCCGGTACCGTGCATCATTTCTATTTCCATGTTTTTCAGTTGGTTACCGTTCAAAAATATGTCAATTCTTTGATGTTCCCTTTTGATTGGTTCCTTTTTAGTATTTACCCTCTTCAACTTCAATGCCGCTAACGCTCTGGAGAAACTCCTTAATTATCAATAGGTTGTCAGACCTTTCTTCAAGATTTAACCGAAGTCCTATTCCGTCTCGCTGAAGAAACTCAAAAGGTACATTGGCATGTTCCACCATTTTACCCAACCATTTTTTAAATGGTTCCCCCATATCAACGAATCGTTTTGGTGAAAATTCAGCCACCATTTTGCCGTCGACAACTTCAATTGACTGTAAACAGAGGGATTTGCCTATGATGCGCAATGCCAAGTAATTTAGCAAATTTTTTACCGGCTGTGGCAAGCGACCAAACCGGTCCTCTAATTCCACGGTCAAGTCGTCCAACTGCTCTATTGCGGTTGAATCGATCATACGACGATAAATATCAACGCGTTCCGGTCCTGAGCTGATGTAGTCCTCCGGTAAATAAGCGTCTGTATCAATCTCGATATGGGTCTCGACCTCCGGTCTTGACGGGTCCCCTGCGGTCTTATCTTTTTTCAGCTCAGACACCGCATCGTCCAAAATTTTATTATAAAGCTCAAACCCTAACGCGTCGATAAAACCCGTTTGCTCAGCTCCCAGCAAATTCCCCGCTCCCCTGATTTCCAAATCCCGCATAGCCAATTGGCTTCCGGATCCGATTTCAGAAAATTCTTCGATGGCCCGCAGTCGTTTCAAAGCGTCCTCGGTCATCGTTTCCACCGGAGGAATCAAGAAATAGGCATAAGCCCTTTGATGTGAACGCCCCACTCTGCCCCGGAGTTGATAGAGTTGGGCCAGTCCGAATTTATCTGCTCGTTCGATGATAATTGTATTCACGTTGGGTATATCCAGTCCAGATTCGATTATCGTCGTCGAAACCAGGATATGATATTTTTTTTGCATAAATTTAATCATGACCTGTTCAAGCTCTGCTTCGGGCATTTGTCCATGTGCAACCACAATGTTGGCTTCCGGAACCAAGCGGCTTAACATTGTCGCCACCCGGTCAATGGTGCGCACTTGATTGTGGACAAAAAAGACTTGACCGCCTCTCTCCAATTCATTTAAGATAACTTCTCGAATATAAACTTTATTGAAGGGCATGATCTCCGTGAAAATAGGCAGCCGGTTTTTGGGCGCTGTGTAAATATTCGTAATATCCCGAGCGCCCATCAAGGACAGATGCAGTGTTCGGGGAATGGGTGTGGCTGTTAGTGTGAGGACGTCTAAATGTGCCTTAATCTTTTTTAATCTTTCTTTATGCCGTACCCCAAATCGCTGCTCCTCATCAATGACGAGAAGTCCAACATCCTTGAATTCAACATCGTTAGAAAGAATCCTGTGGGTTCCAATGATAATGTCGACCGATCCCTGTTTTATTTTTTCAACTATCTTTTTTTGCTCAGACGGAGTTCGAAATCGAGACAACATTTCTATTTGGACGGGAAATTTTTCAAGACGTTGTTGAAACGTGTTATAGTGCTGATAGGCGAGAATGGTCGTCGGAACCAATATCGCAACCTGCTTTCCGCTGAGAACCGTTTTAAAGGCCGCTCTCACGGCTATTTCCGTTTTTCCGAATCCGACGTCGCCACACACCAGGCGATCCATCGGTTTCGGGCTCTCCATATCCCTTTTGACGTCCTGTGTGGCTTTCATTTGATCCGGAGTGTCTTCATAAGGAAAAGAGGCTTCGAGCTCTCTTTGCCACAATGAGTCGGTTGCGAATGAGAAGCCGGGCTGCGACTTTCTCTTCGCATAAATTTCGATTAACTCATTGGCGATGTCTTTGATCTTCTTTTTCGTTCGCGATTTAAGTTTTTGCCATTCAGCAGAACCCAGCTTGCTCAACGCTGGCTTCATACCGTCTTTCGAGGAGTATTTGTGTACCCGGTCCATCCGCTCAAATCGTACATAAAGGTTGTCGCCGTCTTTATATTCCAAATGCAAACACTCTCTTTCATGGCCCTTTACGCTAATTCTTTTCAGTCCACGAAACACGCCGATGCCAAAATCGACGTGAACCACGTAATCCCCGATACTGAGAGAACGGAATTGCTTGAGTGTCAATCCGCGGGGGCTCTTCTTCGGCAAACGCAAACGTTTCTTTCGCCCATAAAACTGGTGGTCGGTGAGAACCACTAAATTAGCTTCCGGAAAAATAAATCCGCTGTGAAGTCCAAGCGCGGCCACGACGAAACTATCGCTCTCGATTTTTTCCTCGTGAAAAATTTCGTTAACACGCTCGACCTGACTGGAACTCTCACATAAATAGAAAATAGCCGGGGCAGCAGTATGCCCCCCTAATCCCGCTGTCGTGAGCCGGATCAGCGATTCCCGCAAAAGCTTTAAGTTGCCTTTTAGCGAGTCCTGTCTCCTGGAATTGAAATCCACAAGGCCTGCGCCTTTCTTCCCGAAAGATACGATATTCACATTTCGGAATCGCGCTATTTTCTGTTGGATTTTTTTCCACTCCCCCAACTGTTCACAAGCCTCATCGCTCAGTTCATCGAGAGCGGCGGCGTTATTCTTCGCATCCGAAACAACTTGCGGCGCGATAGCTTTCCGGATCAAGTCGGGTTCATCTAACACAACAATAGCGTCGTCACGCAAAAAACCCAAAAGATCAGAGCACTCTTGTCCATCTTCGTGCAAAAGGTCCAGATCTTGCGGGAATAATTTGAGGCGTTTCTTTTTATGCAGCGACCTTTGGCTAACCGGATCATATTGACGAAGTGACTCGACATTGTCGCCCCAAAATTCGATCCGGTATGGATGCTCCGAAGAAAACGGATACACATCCACAATTCCGCCGCGAACACTCATCTCGCCAGGGCTTTCTGCGCGTGCCTGCCGGATAAAGCCCAAGTCCACCAACCTAACGATGAGTTTTTCAAAATCGATTGGCTCGCCTTCGGAAATTGAAATCTTTTGTCCTAAAAATTCTTTGCTTGTCGGAAGTTCAAGCTTCAAGGCGGAACAGTGCGCCACCAAAACTTGCTGTTTCCTTTGTACCAGAGACTCTAAGGCAAAAAGCTGCGCCGAACGCGTGTAATTACTCGAAAAATGAACGCCATACTTATGGCGCATTTCTGCCGAAAAGAAGGCGACAGAGTCTTGGTTCAAGAATAAAGCAACCTCCTCCTTGACCGCTTCGATTTCTTCCAAATCCGGGGCGATGTAAACAACATGCGTTTGAAATTCACCGAGAAGGTTAATCAAGAGTAACGATTTTAACGCACCGGCAACACCCGTTACATTTACAGTCTGTTTCTCAGAGATTAATTCCTGAACCCTCTTTACGGACGGCGTGTCGGCCACAGTTGTGGCCAACCTTGCTGATAAAGTCATGCTAAAAAAATTAACTCCTCCCGAGAATTACGACTCTGGGGATTAGTGACGTAATCGAACTCAATTCAGAAAGCTCGTAGATTTCAGTCGGGGCAGAATGAGCCGATTGAAAACGGGCTAACTCGGCAGTCAGTCTCGAACCCTTTATCGCCACAAGGCTGCCGTGTTTTTTCAGAAAAGGCGCAGCCATACTGTAAACGTCCGCCAGTTCCGCGATTGCACGGCAGACAACGACATCAAATTTTTCTTTGTACTCCGTCGCAGTTGCGGCTTTTTCCGCCCGCTCATACAAGACGCGAACGCGATCCAATTTCAGTTTTGCCGTAAGCGCCTTTAAAAAAAGACTTTTCATCCGCTTAGAATCCAAAAGCAGGATTTCGATGTCCCGCCTAACTATTTTTAAAGGCAGCCCAGGAAACCCGGCGCCGGTTCCAATATCCAGAACCGAGACCCCGCCCTCGAAAACCGGAAGTTTCGACAGAGCGGCGCTCTCGACAAAATGCCTTTCAACAATTCGAGCTTCATCTTTTCTTGAAATCAAATTCACCTTCCGGTTCCAACGCAACAGCTCGTGTCGATAAACTCGAAACTGTTCCGCTTGAAGATCCGAAAGAGCGAGACCCACGGCTCGAAACACTTCCTTTATACCTGCAAGCGTTGACCCGTGGGGACTTGGCGCTCCATTTTGATCGCCGGAATGTTTCACGTGAAACATTGCTCTGTCTGGGATTTCTTCAGATAGATCAACAAAACCGACATATCCGCCGGAGAAACGCCGGAGATTCGAGAGGCCTGACCTATTGACGCCGGCCTAATTTCTGTTAGCTTTTCGCGGGCCTCGGCCGACAGGGCGGATATTTTTGAATAGTCAAAACTCGATGGTATCAATTTTGTGTCCAAGCGTTGCACCCTTTGGGCCTGTTCTTTTTGTCTGCGAACAAACCCTTCGTATTTGATCTCGATCTCGACTTGCTCCCGCACAGCATCCCACTCCCAATCTCCCAACCTTTGCAGAAGCTCGTCCTGAACAATTTCAGCAAAATCCCGGAGCGCTACCTCCGGCCGCCTTAACAAGCGATACAGAGATTCTTTCTCTGTTAGTGGAGACGATTTTATTTTTTCCAGCACGGGGTTCGCCTCCTGTGGGGTGAGTTTCACTTTTTTTAGTCTGTCCAGCGCTTTTCTTATCCGATCCTCTTTCAAGCTCACAGCCTCGTGATCCTTGCGAGCGATCAGTCCGTAGCGATATCCATATTTCATCAAACGTAAATCAGCGTTATCTTGGCGCAGCAAAAGACGGTGCTCGGCCCGGGAAGTAAACATACGATACGGCTCGATGGTCCCCTTTGTCACCAAATCATCCACGAGAACACCCACGTAAGCTTCCGAGCGGTCCAAGACAAAGGGCGGCTGCTGACGGATTTTGAGGACCGCATTAATTGCCGCCATAAACCCCTGACACGCCGCTTCCTCGTAACCGGTGGTGCCGTTGATTTGGCCTGCAAAAAACAGGTTGTTGATACGCTTTGTTTCCAACGTCGCTTTTAGTTGGGTGGGCGGAAAAAAGTCATATTCAACGGCATAGCCTAAACGGGTGACCTTGGCCCGCTCCAACCCGGCAACTGTCCGGATTCCCTCGATTTGAATTTCTTCTGGCAAACTTGTCGAAAACCCGTTAACGTAATACTCGGTCGTGTTTCTTCCTTCCGGCTCTAAGAATATCTGATGCCTGTCTTTATCCCCAAACCGGTTTATCTTGTCTTCAATTGAGGGACAGTAGCGCGGCCCGACGCCCTTAATGCGGCCGGTGAACATCGGCGATCTCTCAAACCCCCTACGCAAGACATCGTGAGTAGTTGAGTTGGTATGGGTTAAATAGCACGGCATCTGTTCAACGTCGATTCGTTGGTGCCGAAATGAAAACGGCGCCGGCGCTTCATCTCCCGGCTGAATTTCCATTTTCGAAAAATCGATAGAGTTGCCGTCTAATCTGGGAGGAGTGCCCGTTTTCAGGCGGCCCGACTCAAACCCCAGCTCGATCAAACATTCGGTCACGCCTGTTGCTGAAAACTCTCCGGCGCGCCCCGCCGGATATTGTACCTCTCCGAGATGGATGATGCCATTGAGAAAGGTTCCGGCTGTAAGAATGACCGCTCTTGATGCAATTTTGTTTCCGGTTTCGGTGCAAACCCCACGCACCAAATCGTTCTCGATCACCAAGCGCACACCCATTCCTTGACGTATATCCAGGTTGGCCTGAGACTCACACGCCTCTCTCACCCTTTGAGCGTAAACCGCACGATCACACTGAGCGCGAGGAGACCAAACCGCCGGACCCTTCGAACGATTAAGCATGCGGAATTGAATCCCGGCATCATCTGTAACCATTCCCATCTCGGCCCCCATGACGTCGATCTCTTTGACGAGCTGGCCCTTTGCTAAGCCGCCTATTGCCGGATTACACGACATTTGTCCAATCGTGAAGATGTTCATTGTAAGTAGCATGGTGCGGGCGCCCATTCGCGAAGCCGCTAACGCTGCTTCGGTCCCGGCGTGCCCCCCGCCAACCACAACAATGTCGTAATCGTCTGTATCTCTCACCGTTCTCCTAAAAGATGTTTCACGTGAAACATTACTTTCCAATACAAAATTTAGAGAAAATGTTGCCCAAAATATCCTCGGTTGTCACCTCTCCAATAACCTCTGCCAAACAATCCATCGATAGCCTTAAGTCGACCGTGACAAACTCAGCAGACATGCCCGACTGCAGAGATGCATATGCCGTTTTAAGCGCCGAGCGTGCCTTCTCTAATGCACTTTTTTGCCTTAAATTCGTCACCGTTGGAACGTCGGCAGAAATATTTTTTCCGCCCAAAACGGCACAAACCAGCGCCTCTTCCAATTCCCGCAATCCCAAATGTTCTTTTGCCGAAACTTTTACCGTCGGGGTCGCTCCGATTTTCTTTCTCAACTCGCCTAAACTCATCTGGCTTTTCAGGTCGATTTTATTTATCACCGCTAAAAGGCTTCCCTGGTTTCGGCTTTTCCGCAAAGAAAAAACTTGTTCAATAAGGTCGGTGTCTTGTTGCTCAATCCTTTGTGAACCATCAAAAAGAAAAAGAATCACATCGGCCTGCCGGATCTGGGTTAAGGTGCGGTTTACACCTTCCTTTTCAATTCGGTTTTCGGTCTCACAAACTCCCGCAGTATCGACAACTCGGAAAAAGACTCCCTGGATATCCAACTGTTCTTCAAGTGTATCGCGGGTGGTTCCGGGCAGGTCCGTAACGATGGCCCGCTCCTCTTTCAAAAGAGCATTTAGTAGGCTCGATTTCCCGACGTTGGGTTTACCAACAAGGACTAATTTTGCGCCTTCACGGAGAATTTTCCCGCGATCAAACGTCGATAACAGGGCGTCTACTTTCTCTATTGACGTCTGTAGTCGCTGAGCAACTTCTTTTTTTTCAGCAAAAGCGACGTCTTCTTCAGCAAAGTCTAACTCTAATTCCAGCAGAGAACAAACATCGATAAGTTTTTCCCGCAGTCTCCTGATCTGCTTCGAGAACACGCCCCGGTATTGAGACAGCGCTGCCTGTAAGTTCGCCTCGGTTTTTGCGTGAACAATATCAGCTACGGCCTCTGCCTGTGAAAGGTCGAAACGGCCGTGTAAAAAAGCGCGTTTACTAAACTCCCCTGGTTCGGCTAATCTCGCCCCTCGCGCAATGAGCTGTTCGAGTATCTTTCTACTGAGATAAATTCCTCCATGACAACTAATCTCGACAACATCTTCTTTCGTATAAGAACGCGGTGCACGAAAAACGGTTACGATGACTTCATCCAAAAACGAGGGTTTCGTGCGATTGTCTTTTGGGGCGTCACTCTCGGGAGATGTAATAAGTCTTCCAAAACACGCTTTGTGCGATTCGATCTGGGAAAGTTTGGTTTTTCCTACAAACAACTTATCCGTTATCTCAATAGCCCTAGACCCGCTCAGCCGTAAAACTGCGATTCCCCCCACCCCGGGCGCTGTCGTTATGGCAGCAATGGTATCCTCTTTTTCCATAAACCGGTTTCGAGCCTTATCAAAAAAACAGCCCCGCTCGTTTGACGGGGCTATTTGTTTAACCTCATATTTATATTAAACTTGTATTTGTTTTCGTGTGGCGCTTCGGTCTTTCGTCTAGGAGTGCAACGCTTTAGCGTTGCGGCTTACATTGGAACAGTGCAAGACTAAAGTTTTGCACTCCAAAGCACGCTCGAAGATTTTCGTTTTAGTTAACCCCGCCCCTGTAATCGTGTTTTCTTCTTCTTTTTGGCTTCTTTTGCGCTTTTACCTCTACTGGCGCTTTTTTCTTATGAGGAATGACTTTTTCTTGTATGATAGTAAGAAGATTAAACAAGGCATAATACAAATTGAGTCCGGATGGAAAGCGATTAAACAGAAGCGTCAAGAAAATGGGCATAAAATAAACCATCGCTTTCTGTTTCGGATCCTTCATCGATATCTTCTGCTGAATAAACATCGTTACGCCCATCACAAGAGGCAAGATATTAATCGTGTTGCCAAAAAGCGGCACGTTAAAAGG
>JBHHWX010000032.1:0-21855 GCA_046756745.1 bacterium
TAACCTCACTCTCACCGTGACCGACAACGGCGGCGTCAGCGCTGCCGACCAGGTCATTGTGAATGTTCACTCGCCTTTTAACCAACCACCTGCTGCGAATGCGGGTCCCGACCAGAGCGTAACCGACGCCGATAACAATGGCTTCGAAGCCGTCACTCTGAATGGCAGCGCCTCGTCTGACCCGGACGGTTCTATCATCAGCTATGTCTGGAGCTATGACGGAGCTCAGATTGCAACCGGAGCCAATCCAACAGTAACTCTTGGGCTGGGCGCGCACACCTTCACGCTGACTGTAACCGATAACCAGGGCGCCGCCGGAACCGATCAGGTTAATATCACTGTTCAGGGCCCGGGAAGCGGAGGCGTGACCTACGTATTCATCCCCATACATGATGCGTATGTAAAGTCAACCTCACCAAATCTAAATTCTGGCTCTGAGCAAAACCTCAGAATCGAGGATCAAGGTAACAGGATATTACATGCCTATTTGAAGTTCAATGTCGCGGGCTTGAGCGGACCCGCACTGAATGCGAGGATTCGTCTCAAAGTAACAGACGGCAGCCCTGACGGCGGCACGATCTATCCGGCCGCAAACGAGTATCAGGGCGGCCCCACAGCCTGGACTGAAGCGGGTTTAAGATACACCAATGCGCCAGCGATTACCGGCGCCGCTCTGAGCTCCCTCGGCCCGGTCACCTCAGGAAAGGTCGTAGAGTTCGATGTCACCGCGGCGATTTCCGGCAACGGCGTTTTTAGCTTTTGTATTCAGAGCACTTCTTCAAATCTGTTGAAGTTCAGCGCCAAAGAAGGAAGCTTTGCTCCTGAGTTGGTGGTCATCGGGCCCATCAATCTTCCGCCTGCGGTGGATGCGGGAGTTTTTCAGCTCATCGATCTCAACGAGACCACTACCGCGGTGCTGAACGCTACCGCCAGCGACGATGACTTGCCCTCGCCGCCAGGAACGATAGGTTTTCAATGGGAGATCATGCAGCTTAATCCCAATGAGCCACACGAAGTGCAACATCCTCCGGATCCGGCTGCAGACGGCGTGATTTTTACTCCGAATGCAAACGTCTTGAACCCCACGCTAACCTTTCTCAAAGCCGGTTTGTATGTCTTTCGCCTCAACGTGACTGACGGAGAGTTTATCGTTTACGATGAGGTACAGATTCTGGCATTGGGGCAGAGTTTAGTTCCCGGTCCGTTATCCGACGTACCGGTACCCGGTCCGGATAATCTGGCTGCAATCGATCCCAACCTTTCCTCGGAAATAGATGGGAATCCGGTTCCTTTTAGCGATTTCATCATAGACAAAGCAGCCGCAATCAGGCTCGGCAAAGCTCTCTTCTGGGATATGCAAGTGGGCAGCGATGGCATCCAAGCATGCGCGAGCTGCCATTTCCACGCCGGCGTCGATTCACGCGTCACCAACGAACTTCATCCTGGCCCCAACGACACGTTCGATGTCGGACCCCTCAACCATACTCTGACTTTGAATGATTTTCCATACTACAAATTAGCGGATGTAAATGATCGTACCTCAACTGTCCTGTCAGACGCCGACGACATTACCGGCGCACAGGGGGTGCTTGGCGCCATCTTCAACGATATCGTTCCCGGCAGCGCGGCAGACAACACAACGCCTATAGCCGTAGATGCCCCATTCAACACCGGGTCGTTTAATGTCCGGCGTACGACGGGTCGAAACGCGCCTTCTGCCATCAACGCTGTGTTTAATTTCCGCAACTTCTGGGACGGTCGAGCTTTCAACAATTTCAGCGGCGTCAATCCCTTTGGCCCTCGCGATGCCAGCGCCGCAGTAGTGATGGATACGGACGGCCCGGGCGGAGCTTCGGCGACCGCGGTGAGCATCTGCATTCCTCTTTCCAGCGCCGCTTCTCAGGCCACCGGTCCTCCGTTAAGTCCGACTGAAGAGTCCGGCAAGGGTCGCATCTGGCCTAAGATCGGTAAGAAATTACTCAGCGCTGGCATGATTCCCCTGAGTAAGCAGTTGGTAGACCCGACCGATAGTGAGCTGGGGAGCCTTTCGAGCAGCCCGGCTAACGGTCTCAACACCACTTACGCCGCCATGATTAAAGCTGCTTTTAATCCGAAATGGTGGGACTCCGACAACATCGTAACGTTCAACCCGGACGGCTCAATCGCCACGATCGAACCCCCTCCAGCAGGTCCGTTAACCTCAGATCAATACACACTTATCGAAGCCAATGCTTCCCTTTTCTTTGCCCAGGCGGTGCAATGCTATGAGTCCATTCTGGTTTCGGATAACGCGCCTTTCGACCAATTCAGATCCGGCAATGCCAACGCTCTTACAGCACAACAGCAGAGAGGTCTCAAGATTTTTACGAATGTCGGACTGGATCCGTCCGTACCCGCCGGCTTCTGTATTAACTGTCATTTCGGCCCTGAGTTTACTGCCGCGAGCGTAAGTATTATCGGCACATTAGAACCGCCGCAGCCATTTGAGCCGCCAGGACTGAAAGAAACGATTCTTGAGCGCATGGCAGCGGCCCTAGGCGGCGGTAAGGCAGAATTGAGCTTTGTGGCCGGCGATGCAGTCGGCCCCGGGGCCGGTCACCAACAAGTGCCGCTGGACTTTGATCCGCGCGGCAAGCTGATCGAGATTAAACAAGCCAGTACGGGCACAGTTGTGTTCGACGGCGCCATGCCCGGCGTACCGGGCCCCTTGCCGCCTCCCCCGCCGTGTACGGAATTTATTCTACTGCCACTTTTCAACACCGGAGTAATAACCGACCCACTCGCGATCGCTACGGCGGACCTGAACATTTTCATCGATTGCTCGGTCATCTTTCGCATCGAAGTGAAGAAGTTGCCGACCGGGTTCTACGATGTCTTCGTGGACGGGGTCAAACGCGGCACCCTACAAGCCGTCGCAGATTTCGTCTACGACCTCGGTTTTTATAACATTGGCATTCGACCCATTTCAGAGGACATCGGCAACGGCGGCAACGACCCATTTGGAAACCCGCTGTCGTTTGCCAAGATGGAATTGCTGCAACCGGGCCGTGCCGACATTCGCAAGGGCGTCCCGGGCGGCGGACTTGGCGGCGGCCAGGAATTTACGCCGGCCATCGGCGCCTTGGGGGAGCCCCCGGCGGCGAATGCAGCTTTCAAAGCTCCCAGTCTTCGCAATGTCGAATTAACCGGGCCCTATTTCCATAACGGCAGCCAAGCTACTTTGAGACAAGTGATCGATTTTTACAATCGTGGCGGGGATTTTTCAGATCAGGATCTCGCCACTTTAGCTCCCGATATCCAACCACTGATGCTAACCGAGCAAGACAAAGATGACCTGGTGGCTTTCTTGCTGAGTTTGACCGACGAACGCGTGCGCAAGAAGAGCGCGCCGTTCGACCATCCGCAATTTTTCGTACCGGACGGACACGATCCCGTCAGCGGGGTCACCTTGTTAGCGGAACTTCCGTCGGTCGGCGCTGCCGGTGGACCGCCTATCCAGCCATTTTTGAATGGAGATCCCTTTCTGGCGAAGCGCTCAGCTCTGGCAGCGAATGGCAATACTCAAGAAAGCGAAAAAAAACCTGTCATTCCTGAACAATTTGGTCTCGAGCAGAACTTTCCGAACCCGTTCAATCCCAGCACAACCATACACTTTGCCCTGGCGAAAAATGTCAATATTCGCCTGGAAATTTACAACCTGCTGGGACAAAAGGTCCGGACCCTGGTGAATGACGAAATGCCCGCCGGACTTCACTCTGTTACCTGGAATGGCAGAAATGACAACGATAACCAGGTGGAATCAGGGGTCTACGTCTACCGGCTGCAAGCAGCGGATTTTGTGCAAACGCGCAAAATGCTCATGGTGAAGTGACATTCCGTTGAATAAATTCTTGACGATCTAAGAAAATGAATATGGGGAACAAAACAGAGCACGCTAGACCTGAAGAAGAACCGGAAACTTATTGGCCCCCATCTTTTCACTGACATAACTCTCAGCAAGTTAGACGTTTTTCCACAAAGGGATTTATAGCCATCATTTCTGGTAGATGTCACGATTCAAGGTAACGAGAGCTTATCATCAAAATCAATCATTAATCGATTCTGCCAAGAAAGGGGGGCGACTGAAACAAATCATTATGTTCTAAACTTAGTGTTTGGAGGAGCATCGCCCTTTTTTCGTCGCTCATGCAATCTTAAAGCTGGAATCTCCCACCTGCACCAAAAAGATTCCTGCTTCCGGCAGTTAACGGACCCGAAAGACATAGACGGCTGAATGTTTGTTCAAACATGAGCTCACTCAATTAGCTGTGGAGGTTATTCATTCATACGGAGGTAAAAAATGCTTAATAAACTCTTTACACTCGCAGTACTCTTTGCCGTATCGATCCTCGCTATGGGTACCGACGCCTTTGCTCGGACCACGACCAGAACCAGCATACTCTGGACAAAGAGCTATAGCGCCTCCCATTCCGCCGGGGAGTTGGAAGTGACGCTAACAAAATCGAACGCTCTGTATATAGAGCCGGCCAATTACCGCTATCTTGATGGCTATCACACGCAGGCAAGAAGAACGAACATACCTCTCTGGACCAAAACCATTGGTGGGCCGAAATCCGATAAGGGGCACACCGTCATAAAGGCACGCGGCGATGCACTCATCACCGTTGACTACAAACGGACAGCCGCGGGGGGGTATGAAATCCACCTGACGAAAACCGATGCTGACGGCGGAACTCTGTGGGAAAAAACCTACAGCGCATCGGACATCGATAAACTCGTCCTCACCGGCTGGACCTTATCGTTTTCGGCAAGCGACCTGGATGTCTATACTTTAAGCTTGGCGCCGGCAGTCGTTGCGGAAAGTCCCGAGGAAGAAGATACCGCGACCGACATTGAGACCTTCCAACTCAGCCCAAATTACCCGAATCCATTCAACCCTTCGACAACGATTACTTATTCGATCCCGAATGAGAGTCAGGTCACCCTAAAAATTTATAACCTTCTCGGCCAGCAGGTTGCGACCCTGTTGGACGAAAAGCAAAGTGCCGGTGCGCACACGGTTATTTTCGATGCCAGCCATCTTGCCAGCGGCTATTATGTCTACCGATTGCAAGCTGGCAAATCAGTTGAAACCAGGAAAATGATGCTTCTAAAGTAACCCGAGTATGATAAAGCGAAATCACATAAATAGCTTAATCGTTCTTCTGCTCCTTTCTTCCTATCTCAGCGACCAGGAAATTGCGCTGATCCCAGAATGGGTTCAGCAAAGAGTTCAAGATTCCGATAGTAATAAAGCACAGATCCCGCAAGGCGCAAAAGTAAGACTGCGCGGACAACTCAGCTACTTCTGGGCCCGCGACGGCTTGCCACTTTTGGTGAATCAAAAAACACGTGTAAAAAAAAGCCCTGGCGTCGGTGTCTATGTTGAGGTTCGAGGCCGGCTGCTGCAGGATGGCACAGTAAGCGCTGAACGCATGAGAAAGCGATGAGGTGATTCTGCTGATTGATAACTCTGTCAGGGTTAGAGTCTTACAAAAATGTCTGTGTCGAGTATGAATAACAACATATCATCTATATATAGTTCATAGCATTAAGCCTGACAGAGTTTTTCAACAACGCCATAAGATGTTCAACAAAAAGCTCACAGCGATGTCACCACGAATGAGAAGAAGAACGTTACTATTTTAACAAGAAGAGGAGATCTCATGAAACGACGAGAATTTATTAAATACGGTTCAGCAGGCCTCGTAACTCTGGCCGTAGGCAGGTATGCGTTAACGCCCACTAAAAAAGCCTATGGTCAGGTCATAGACCTTGACTTTACCGTCATAGGCGCGGACTTTGAGATGGTTGACGGCACGCCCGTGTACATGTGGTCTTACGCCGACATGAACAACGGCGGCCCACGGGTTCCCGGCCCGGTCATCGAGGCTGTTGAAGGCGACACCATCCGGGTCCGAATCACCAACGATGCGACAAATCATGAGCCGCACGGTTTTGCCATCCACGGGGCTGCAGGGCCGCCCATCGACATCGGCAGCATCGATCCGGGAGACACGGCGGTGTTGGAATTTGAGGTACCGCGCGCCGGCACTTATATGTATCTCGATCCCCTGAACGCGCCGGTGAACCGGGTGCTGGGGCTGCACGGCGCCTTGGTGGTTCTGCCGAGCGATCCCAATGAGCTCACCCCGTACAGCAATCCCACATCGGCGCTTCGCAAGTTGTTCAGAGACCTCGGCAACGCGTCCAAAGGGTTTCCCGGTAAGCGCTGGGATCAGAAACGGGTCTTCCCCAACGGCCGAACCTGGGTCTGGGTGTTCAATGAGATCGACCCCGCGTTTAATGACCGCGCCGATAAAGGCCAATTCATCGATAGCAACGACATGGCGAGCGCCTTCCTGCCGCGCTATTTCACCGTCAATGGCGACAGCGGCTGGTTCATCGCACACAACCTGAACACGTCCCCGCGCGGCAAGGAGGGGGAACCAGGCGTGATTCGCAGCATGATGGCCGGCATGGGAACGCGGCCGCCGCACATTCACGGCAACCATGTCTACCTGATTTCGAAGGTCAAAAACGGTGTGAACCAACCACAGAACAATGTCATCGAGCTGGATACCTGGGTGGTGAAGCCCATGGAGTGCATCGACGTGCTCTTCCCGTTCCGGAGACCGCCTGATGTTCCCATAGGAAAGTGGCCTCCCAAGGAGGAGGGCTTCCCGATCACCTATCCCATCCACCCGCATGACGAGATCTCGGTCACCGCGGGCGGCGGCCAGTATCCGCAAGGTATGATGAATGACTGGCACATAACCGAGCCAATTAGTGTGGATCCTGGAACCACTCCGGGATTTACCAGGGAGGACCATGATATATCCTTCGAGACGTTCGGCTGCAAACCGCTGCGGATCAGCCCGCCAACCCCGGACAGGCTTCCCGACAGTGAGGTCGATGTTAAAATCAAACGGCAGTTTTTTGGCAGCAGCAAGATCACCATGCCTGACGGAAGGAAAGTAAAATTCTGGGGATTTGAGGACCCGGACGATAAGAGTACACGTGGTAATGTGCCGTCGACCCTAATCCGGGTTCGAGAAGGCCAGACTGTGCATTGTGAGTTAAAAGTTAGTAAACACGCCCACACTATTCACTGGCATGGCATCGAGGGTACCTGTTTCAACGACGGAGTACCGCATAATTCCTTTGAGGTCAAAAGCCGTTACACCTACCAGTGGCAGGCGGCTCAGGCTGGGACCTTTTTCTATCACTGCCATGTGAACACGGTCTTGCATTTCCAGATGGGCATGTCCGGTCTGCTTATCGTGGATCCCCCGGACGGTCCGGGTAAATTATGCTCGGATCCACGTTCCGCCTACGACGTCGAGGCCATGTGGGCGTTTGCGGATGTCGACCCGCGCTGGCACCACTACGAGCACGATGCGGGCATGTGCGGCGAGGATGTGGGCTTCAACGACTTCAGGCCGCAATACTTCATGATCAACGGCGTGCCGAATCCCAACACCCTGACCGATCCTAATATTATCTGTCGTGCGAAGCCGACGGACACCATCCTTTTCCGCTTGCTCAATGCAAGCTACACCATCCAGAAGATTACGATGCCATTCGATGTGGAAGTGATCGAAATTGACGGCCGTCCGTTGTATCCGTCCTCCACGGGCGGCTCCCATTCAAATCATGACTACGCGCACCCCTACACGGTGAGCGCGGGGGACGAGATAGAAATGGAGACGGCGCAGCGCATCGCGTGTTTGGCGAGAGGAAACCTGCCGCTTGGCGAGCATGTGGTCACGGTCAAGTTCTACGACTTGGTTCACCCGAGCCATCGCTGGGGTAAGGCGGAAACCAAAGTCATCATTTCCGAGGATGGCGGTGGCGGCGACGAACAGCAGCCGGGTGAAGACGTTATCAAGATGGGCAAGGCGCGCTTTGATTACAAACGCAACAAGTGGAGCGTGAAAGGCAAGAATAGCGTTCCCGGGCCTGGCAACACTGTCACTATTCACCTTGGACCAACTCTTGCGGGCCCTGTCATCGGTACGGCGGAAGCCAAGAAGGGCGGTAAATGGAAGTTTAAGAAAAAGAATTCTGCGCTGCTGCCGGATGAAACCAAAACCATCAGTCTCGAATCGAGCCAGGGCGCCGAACTCTTGGGATTTCCGGTCGCTGAGAAAGGAGTCCCGCAGGATCCTGCTGAAGTTGTTCTCAAGGTAAAACGTGCCGTATTCAAAATCAAAAAGCAAGAGTGGAAAATCCAGGGCAAGAGCACCTTCAAAGGCCTGGGAAACATCATAACCATCCTCATGGGTCCGGATCTTACCGGAGAGATTCTTGGCACCACAGTGGCCAATTCCAAGGGTAAGTGGAAATTCAAGCTAAAGAACCCGGCCCCGGAGTTCGTACCCCAGGAGGGTGATGCCATCAGTGTCATATCGAACAAGGGCGGTGTTGTGGTGAACTATCGGGTGAGGATCAAGAAGTAAGATCGAGACTGGAGTTCTCAGGCTCAAAGAAGACGAAATGGCGCCAGGTAATTTATTACCGGGGGAGACGCCGTTTCACAATGATTTAGTTTTGCACTTACGCCAGGCATTAAATAGTAAATAGTGTCTGAACGAAAACTCGTTCTGATCTGTCATTCCGGCATTTTTTTGTACCGGAATCTCCTGGTATTAGGCAGGAGATTCCCGCTTAAAGCATGCGGGAAAGACAGGTAAAGGCTGTTTTCGTTCAGCCACTAAATAGTAGTAACTGGACCAGAAAGGAGTCTCAATGTCATCCAAAGCCGTTATTTTCAATCGCTTCTTGCTCTGCATGTCATTCGCGCTTTTTTCATGCGCATCAAAATCCATGCTGTATCGTGGGGAGTTGTATTTAGGGGGAAAGAAAGCCGAAAGCGACCTTTCCATTTTGGAAATTGCAAAACCGGCGGCGGCAATCATCGCGCCGGCAAATCTGCATCAACGCAGCTACCAACCTTCTGACCAGCAATTTACCTGGATAGCAAGCATCGACGGCGAGCCGATCACCAAGTTTTTAGGAAAAGGCCAGGATCCAAGAACAATTAAGCGATACCATGTTTTACCGGGAAAACATCAGATTGGGTTGATGTTTGAAGGCGATGGTACCAGCGTACGGTTTGTTCACATGTTTGATGATTCTGTACGTATGAATTTTGAATATCACTGTATTACGAAAGAACCCGTCACTTTTGAAATCAACGCCGCAGCCAATGAGCGCTTCCTCATCGAGACACATGCAGCAAAGGCAGCCTGTAACTTCAGTGTTACTAAAAATGCCGTGTTAGTCCTGAAGGATACCGGCAGGCTGCGTTATCAGTATTCCAACGTCTTCGACCCTAAAAACTGGCACTTGAATCAAGACAATCAGCATCATCCAGCCGGTCATTGAATTCTATTTTTTCTTTGGGCGATGGAGAAAACGACAAGACCTGTTTTCTTCTAATGAGTGATTGACCCGAAAACTGCTGAGACTGTCACTGCGAGCGCTTTCCAGCGAAGCAGTCTCCCGCCGTTACGCAGGAGATTGCTTCGTCCCGCAAAAAAAACGCGGGACTCGCAAGATCGGTACTTTTACCAAAGCAAACTAAAGAATTATGGCGTGTTTTTTCTGTTTACGGAAGCGGCCACAGCAGCGGCGCCTGGCGCGCAGAGCCGAAGAATGGCTCAAAGACCCGAAACCAAGAGTGCGTGTCAGACCGAATTATGGCAAGGTTTCCCAACAGGCGGCAACAAAAACCAATAGCCGCCTTTCCTATCGTGCGAAACTCAATATCTGCAGACAATGCGAACATGTCAAATATTTGTTAGGACGATGTCGCTGTGATCTGTGCGGCTGTTTCATGGAGCTCAAAGCCGCCTTGCCCTCCTCGGAGTGTCCAGCACAGAAGTGGTGATGAAGATAGGAGAACTTGCCAGAGAAACCGGATTGACCATTCGCACGATTCGTTATTACGAAGAGTTGGGCTTACTACAACCGTTGCAAAGAAGCAAAGGCGGATTTCGCCTATTTTCTAAAGATGATATCGCCACAAGCCCACCCGCCACCTTTCCTCGATAGCGACCCATGTAAATTAATTTTCCGAATATAGGAGAAAGTTCGTCACACTTAGCTCCGAAACTTGTCTAATATGGTAATTCAGGAACCCATCATGCATGTCCAACCGGAAACGACCCTGTGCTGTCATTCCCGCGATCTTTTGTGCGGGAATCTCCTGCGTGACGGATGAAAATTCCGGCACAAAAGAATGCCGGAATGACATAGAGGTCTCGTTTCCTGATGGACACGAACTCACTCAATGAACTAGAGGTTTTTTAATTTTCACGGAGGTAAAAATGTTGAAAAAATTGTTAACGCTCGCTGTGTTCTTTACTATAGTGATGAGCGTCAATGCCTTTGCACGAAACAAAACCGGAGACACTATCCTCTGGACAAAAAATTTTGGCAGCCTCAATTCTGTCGGAGAGTTGGAAGTCACGCTTACTAAATCAACCGCCCTGCATGTTGAACAAGCCAATTTCCGCTATCTCGCTGACTATCACACCCGTGCGAGAACGACGAAGGTCCCTATTTGGACGAAAACAATTGGAGGACCGAAATCCGATAAAGGTTACGCTGTTATCAAGGCTCGCGGCGATGGGGTGATCACCGTTGAATACAAGCGGACGCCGGCAGGAGGTTATGAGGTTCATCTGTCAAAAACAAATAAGAAAGGCGAAATTCTGTTGGATAAAACCTACATTGCAGCGGGCAGGGATAAGCTTGCGGTCACCGGCTGGGCCTTGTCGTTTTCTGAAGGTGGAATCGAGGTCTATACTCTGCGTTTAGGGTCGGCAGCCGTCGAAGAAAACCTCGAGAAGATCCCTGAAACACAGAACGGACCCAGCATCGAAACCTTCAGCCTCAGCCAGAATTATCCGAATCCCTTCAACCCATCAACGACGATTACTTACTCCATCCAGGAGGCGGGTCCGGTCTCCCTGAAAATTTATAACCTACTCGGCCAGCAGGTTGCGACCCTGTTAGACAAAAAGCAAAGCGCGGGCGCGCACACGGTTATTTTCGATGCCAGTTATCTTGCCAGCGGCTATTATGTCTATCGATTGCAAGCAGGTAAATCAGTTGAGACCAGGAAAATGATGCTTTTAAAGTAGCCCAGGTATGATAAAACGAAATTACCTAGCGCGGCGAAGCCGCGTCAACACCAAGTATAAGGTTTAAGGGTATAGGGGAAGGGCGGCCCTATTTCCATATATCCTTATTTCCTGAACCTCGGAAACTTCATCTGAAATCTGATCAAACTTTTGCACAAAAATGAAAAAGTTCACCTGTAATAAAAACATAAATGGCTTAATCGCTCTTCTGCTCTTTTCTTCATACGAGCTTTTTTCCATAAATGGTTTGATGGGACGTTCTGCTGGAAGAGAGGAGGAAGTCAGTTACCAAGATGTCGCTGGAATTCTCGACGAATACTGTATTGCATGCCACAACGGACCCTCTGCGCCGCTCGATTTACGGTTAGACAGTTTGAGCGAACTTCTTATTGGAAGCGAAGAGGGTCCGGTGGTCGTAGCGGGAAGACCGGAAGAGAGCGAGTTAATCTTACGAATTCGTGGTTTGAGTGAGCCTCGTATGCCTCTTTCAGGCCCGCCCTGGTTATCAGATGCAGAGATAGCTGTGTTCGTAAAATGGATAACCTTAGGCATGCCCAAACAAGCCGGGGCTGCTCAAGAGGAGACCAGTGAGGAAACGAACGCGAACGTTGAAACGGCCGACTCATCACTCATGATGAAAAACATTACTTATAAAGATGTCGCGCCTATTTTTAAACTGAATTGCGTGAAGTGCCATGCGAAGAAGGGCCTTAAGGGAGCTCCGCCAGAAAATTTTCGAATGGATAATTATGAAGATATTATCGCGGCTGACTACCGGGCCAGGGTCGTTGCGGGAATTCCACTAGCGAGTGAAATCATTCGAAAAATACGCGGGCAATCTTTTCCCAAAATGCCTTTAGATGGACCGCCTTATCTTAATGATCAGCAGATTGCTCTTATCACTGCTTGGGTTCAGCAGGGCGCTCGAGACTCCAACGGTCAAAAAGCACAGATACCGCAAGGCGCGAAAGTAAGACTGCGCGGACAACTCAGCGACCTCTGGGCCCTCGACGGCTTGCCGCTTTTGGTGAACCACAATACGCGTTTGAAGAAAAACCCTGGCGTCGGTGTCTATGTTGAGGTTCGAGGCAGGTTGCTGCACGATGGCAAAGTAAGCGCTGAGCGCATAAGAAGGCGATAAGATGATTCTGTTAATTCATAACTCTGTCAGGGTTAGAGTCTTACAAAAATGTCTGTTCTGTATAGAGTACTTATAAAAATATATCATCTATATATAGTTCATAGCATTAACCCTGACAGAGTTCAAAACAAGAGGAGATTTTCATGAAACGACGAGAATTCATAAAATATGGTTCAGCAGGTCTCGTTACTCTGGCCGTAGGCAGGTATGCGTTAACGCCCACTAAAAAAGTCTTTGGCAAGAACATCGATATCGATTTGACGATTACAGGCGTGGATGTTGAGATGGTTGACGGGACGCCTGTTTACATGTGGTCCTACGCGGATCTGAACAACGGCGGTCCGCGAATTCCCGGGCCGGTCATCGAAGCTGTGGAAGGAGACGTCCTGCGATGTAATATCACCAACAACTCCAGAGAAAATCACGGATTCGCGATCCACGGCGCGGTACAGACCCTCGACATCGGCGTCATCGAGCCGGGACAAACCGGTTCTATGGAATTTGAAGTGCCGCGCGCCGGGACCTATTTGTATTTCGACCCCCTCAATGCGCCGGTGAACCGGGTGATGGGGCTGCATGGCGTTCTGGTGGTTCTGCCGAGCGATCCCAACGAGCCTACCCCGTACAGCAATCCCACACCGGCGGTCCGCAAGTTGTTCCGCGATCTCGGCAACGCCTCTTTGGGTTTTCCCGGCAAACGCTGGGATGAAAAACGGGTCTATCCTAACGGCCGTACCTGGGTCTGGATTTTCAACGAGATCGATCCCAAATGGAATAAGCTCGCAGACCGGGCAAAATTTATCGATCCCGATGAGTTTGTGGCCGGATTCCTGCCCCGCTATTTCACGGTGAATGGGGACAGCGGCTGGTTTATCGCCCATAATCTCAATACATCGCCGCGCGCCAAGGAAGGGGAACCGGCATTGATCCGCTCGGTGATGGCAGGTTTGGGAACACGGCCGCCACACATCCACGGCAACCATGTTTATATGGTCTCCAAGGTCAAAAACGGAGTCAACAAGCCTCAAGACAATGTCATCGAGCTGGATACCTGGGTAGTAAAGCCCATGGAGTGCATAGACGTGCTCTTGCCGTTCAGAAGGCCGCCTGATGTTCCGCAAGGACTCTGGCCTCCTAAGGAAGAAGGCTTCCCCATCACCTATCCTGTCCACCCGCACGACGAAATCTCGGTTACGGCAGGCGGGGGTCAATATCCGCAAGGGATGATGAATGACATACACATCTTGGAGCCAACCACTGCCGATGCGGGTAATGACGGGTCTTTTAGAACCGAGCCTCATGATATCTCCTTTGAGACGTTCGGTTGCAAACCGACACGGCTCAGCCCGTCAACGCCCGACCGGCTGCCCGACAGTGAGGTCGATGTCAAAATTAAGAGGCAGTTTTATGGCAACGGCGAGATCGTCATGCCTGACGGCAAGAAAGTGGAGTTTTGGGGATTTGAGGATCCGGACGACAGAAGTACTCGTCGTAAGGTGCCGTCGGCCATGATCCGGGTTCGAGAAGGCCAGAAGGTGCATTGTGAGCTTAAAGTCAAAAAGCACGCCCACACCATTCACTGGCACGGTATCGAGGGAACCTGTTTCAACGACGGAGTACCGCATAATTCTTTCGAGGTCAAAACCCGTTACACTTACCAGTGGCAAGCGAATCAGGCCGGCACTTTTTTCTACCACTGCCATGTGAACACGGTCTTGCACTTTCAGATGGGCATGTCTGGCTTGCTGATCGTGGATCCCCCGGACGGTCCGGGTAAATTGTGTAAGGATTCACGTTCTGCATACGACGTGGAAGCCATGTGGGCGATGGCGGATGTGGATCCGGATTGGCGCGACCTGCCCGGCGGCCACTCTGCCGGTATGTGCGGCCGGGATGTAGGCTTGAACGACTTCAACCCGAAATACTTCATGATCAACGGCGTGCCGCATCCGAATACTAAAACCGATCCGAATATTGTGTGTCGTGCGAAATCAACGGATACCATCCTCTTCCGCCTGCTCAATGCGAGCTACACAATCCAAAAGATACGGATGCCTTTTGATGTGGAAGTCATCGAAATTGACGGTCGGCCGTTGTACGACTCCCCTACAAATCATGGCTACTCGCATCCCTTTACAATAAGAAAAGGAAAAGCCATAGAAATGGAAACAGCCCAACGCATCGGGTGTTTGGCGAAAAACCTGCCGGTTGGTGAGTATCAGGTTACAATCGAGTTTCGGCATTTGATTCGCCCCAGCGAAATTTTGGGGGTCGTGGAAACCAGCGTCATCATAAGTGACCAGGACCAGCCGGATAATCCGCCGCCAGGGGATGATGAAATCTCTGTCCGCCGGGCGCGGTTTGAACACAACAGACAACGCTGGAACCTCAAAGGCCTGAATTCAGTACCTGGGCCTGACAATACCCTAACCATCCATTTAGGACCGACGCTTGACGGAACAGTCATTGGCACGGTTGAAGTTAACAAGAAGGGCAAATGGAGATTTAAGAAAAAATCCGCCATCCTGCCCGATGCAACCAAAGCCCTAAGCTTCGTCTCGAGCAAGGGCGGCGTCCTTTTGGCGGTTCACGTCGAGGAAATCGGTAAGCCGAAAGATGATGCTCCGGGCGAGGACACTCTCACGGTATCCCGCGCCGATTTCAGACAAAAGAGACGCCAGTGGAAGGTCTATGGCAAGAGTACCATCAAGGGCAAAAATAACGGCAACATCGTAACCGTTTATTTGGGCTCTCCTGATGACAACCAGAATATTGGAACCACTGAGGTGAATAAAAAGGGTAAATGGAAGTTCAAGCAAAAGAACTCCGCCTTCATACCCACTGTTGGTGACAGCATCAGTGTTGTATCAACCAAGGGGGGCTCTGTGTTAAACGTTCCTGTGAAGATGAAGAAGTAAGAATATCAGAACGTGTATTTTAGGTTTAAAGACGAACGAAACGGCGTCAACTATTTTCCCTTTTGTCAAGGATACGGCGCGGTGACAGCGGCAATGCGAACCATTCCCACACGGCTAGCGAACAGGACACCACCGGGGTCTAAGAGCGGAGCATGAACTCAGAGGTGTAGCCTGGGAACTTGGGAGAGCCAACTGTCTCCTTGCAAAGTAGCCGGAAAACCCGACGCCGCGCGTTTTGACTTAAAGGCCAGCATTGTACTGCTTTTGATAGATTCTACTGATCCGCAGTATTGTAAAAGCGCGGGTTATTCTAATATTATGTATAAGGAGCACAAAATGGAAACAGTATTTTTCTACGGCCTTTTTATGAATGAGACCCTACTAAAGGAAAATGTATTAATTTTTGGCAATTTATCATTTTATGCTGGGTGTTAGCTTAATTTTTTAATTTGTTTGGGCATTCCAGCAATTGGAGTCTGGCAGATGGCATCATCCGCGGCTGCTTTACAAAACCTGCTTTGGTCGAAATTCCTCCGTGACTGTGTCATGACGTCATTTTCATCTGCAAAAATAGGTAATTGTCAATATATATTACAACAGTCATATCTTAATTTGTTCGTGTTAAAAGCTAAAAGTATTTGTTTGTATTTATTTTACAGTAGTTCGTTTTTGTATTTAGGAATTATTCAGGTGTAGAGAGGAATGACGCAGCTTATGATGATGGATGTAAGGAAAGACCACAAGAACGGACTTCGATTCTTTTTTATTGTTATTTTTTCCGCTTTTTTATTGTGTTTCTCTTCTCTGACTTTAGCTCAAAACCCGCACACCTTTACCCCGACGGATGATGGATTCGTCCGCTCAAACCGTCCGACCAAACTGTATGGACACACTTTCGAGCTCAGGGTGCGCAAATCCTCTTCTGCTGATTTTAACACTTACATCAAATTTAACGTCACCGGGCTCGCCGGGCCGGTCCAAAGCGCAAAGCTCCGGGTGACCGTTATCGACGCCAGTGTGCAGGGTGGACAAGTGTATTCGGTCTCGAATAATTGGAACGAAAACATTCTGACCTTCGAAAACGCCCCGAAGATTTCTGGGACTTCTTTAGACGCCGCCGGAAGCGTACAGCTAAACCAGGCCGTCGAGTTTGACGTCACCAGCGCAATCAACGGTAACGGCGTTTATAGTTTTGGTATCAACAATAAAACCAGAGACTTGGCAAATTACAGCTCAAAAGAGGGTGTGGCCGCGCCCGAGCTGGTGGTTGTTGCCGGAAACAGCGGAGGCGGCGCGATTCCGCCGGTGATTTCCGGTTTTTCTCCGCAGTCCGGCCCGGTTGGTACGGCCGTCACTGTCAGCGGAAGCCATTTCACCGGAGCAGCTTCGGTGACGTTTAATGGGACGGCTGCCAGTTTCACTGTCCGTTCAGCCACGCAGATAAGCGCTTCCGTCCCGCAAGGAGCTACGACCGGTAAAATCGTCGTCACTACCGCGAACGGCGTTGGCGCCAGCTCGCAAGATTTTGTTGTCAACAGCGGCGCCCCTTCTACTGTCACGTTCATTCCAACGGATGACTCGTTTGTGCGGTCCAAAAAACCGACAAATCGTTATGGGTCTCATGATGTTCTGCGTGTGCGTCAGCCGCACTCAGACGACGTGGTTTCCTATCTTAAATTTAATGTCACTGGTTTGTCGGGACCGGTCGCCTCGGCAAAACTTCGACTTCATGTGACCGATGGCAGCGTTGACGGCGGCAGGATATTTCATGCCTCAAATTTTTTTAAAGGGAGCAACGTTGCTTGGAATGAAAAAGACATGACATACCAAACGGCGCCGGTTCTATCCGGGCCGGCATTGGTCTCTATCGGTAACATTCTTGTCAACGAAGTTGTTGAGATCGACGTCACAAGCGCTCTTTCAGGAACCGGCGTTATCAGTTTTGCTATTAGAAACGATGCAAATGATTTAGCAACGTACAGTTCAAAAGAAGGGCTTTTTTCCCCAGAGCTTGTGGTGCAAACCGGGGGTGGAAATGGTAACGGAAATGGAAATGGAAACGGTTCAAATAATATCCCGGTGATCAGCGGTTTTACCCCGGTGAACGGCAATATTGGAACAGAGATAACTCTTGTCGGCAGCCATTTCACAGGGGCCACATCCGTCACTTTTAACGGAACGCCGGCAACTGTTTTTGCGGTCGATTCGGATTTGCAGGTGCGCGCAACGGTTCCTGCCGGCGCTTCGTCCGGAAAGATAGCCGTGACGACAAACGATAGCACCGGTACCAGCCGCTCGGATTTCATAGTGCTGGCTCCGCCGGGTATCGCTTCCTTTACGCCGACCTCCGGCGCTCCCGGGACTGTGGTGACGGTGAGCGGAAATAATTTTACTTCGGTTACGGCGGTGTCTTTTAACGGAACTCCGGCGTCGGCCTTTGTGGTTCGGTCTGGGAATCAATTACAAGCCACCGTACCCGCCGGTGCAGCCACGGGTAAGATAAGACTATCCAATTCTATTGGGACCGCTGTAAGCGTTTCTAATTTTACGGTCTCCGATGCCCCAAGCTCGATAGCATTGACACCGAGCGACGATTCGTTTGTCCGCTCAAACCGGGCAGCTCGAATTTATGGAGATTCAGGGGAGCTCCGTGTCCGGAAAACCGCCTCGGCAGATCATATCACCTATTTGAAATTTTCTGTGAACGGCACAGGGGGTGTGGTGCGGAGCGCAAAACTCCAATTGTGGGTCATAGAGGCCGGAGCTCAAGGCGGCTCGGTCTATACGGTTTCAAACAATCTTAAAGGCAGCAGCTCGGCCTGGAGCGAGCGCAATCTGAATTATGAAAATGCCCCGGATGTGACGGGAACCGCCCTTGCAAATATGGGAGCTGTCGGTTTGAACCAAACGGTCGAGTTTGATGTGACGACTGCAGTAACGGGCGACGGGGTCTATAGTTTTGCTATTAAAAACAAATCGAGTGATTTAACCGCCTACAGTTCTAAGGAAGGGTCGCAAGCGGCTCAGTTGGTTATTGAAACCGGTGGAAATTCCAGCGCTCCTTTTATTTCCAGATTTTCTCCGACAAGCGGTTATGCCGGCACTCTGGTCACGATCGTGGGCAATAACTTCACTGGCGTAACCGGCGTTTCATTCAACGGCATTTCCGCCATTGCCTACGTGGTCGATTCTGCAACCCAAATCAGAGCGACCGTGCCTGCCGGCGCCGGCTCCGGAAAAGTCACGGTCACCAATGGCGATGGCGCCGGAATTAGCAGCGGGAACTTTGGTTTGTTGCAGATCCCGAGAGTGACGTCATTTTCTCCTACAAATGGGCCGCCCGGAACTCAAGTCACGATATCGGGAACAAATTTTGTTTCGATTAACCAGGTTGCATTCAACGGTGCTTCGTCTGACAACTTTAATGTGGATTCCGACACTCAGATTCGTGCAACTGTGCCGGCGTCCGCAACCACGGGATCCGTGAGCGTTCGTAACGCAGCCGGAACCGCTGTGAGCGGGGACTTCACAGTGACAACTCCAGCGGGTTCAGGCTCCGGCACATTCACTTTTTCCGTGATTGGAGATGCGTTTGTGCGCTCTACCCGTGCGACAAAAAATTACGGACATTCTCAAGAGCTGCGCGTGCGTAAAACCTCGTCCTCAGATTACAATACCTATTTGAAATTCAATGTCTCCGGTGTTTCCGGGAATGTTTCCTACGCTGCGATCCGTCTGTACGTGACAGATGCCAGCTCCGAAGGGGGCGAAGTCTATTCGGTCTCGAACAATTACCAAGGATCGAACCAGCCTTGGGATGAAGACAATCTGATTTATGAAAACGCTCCGAATCTTTCAGGGAGTCCGTTGAGCGCTTTGGGCGCCGTTAATTTAGGCCAAACCGTTGAGTTTGAAGTGACCGATGCGATTAATGGCAACGGGGTGATCAGTTTCGCCATCAGCAGCGATAACGGTAATTTGGCAAATTACAGCTCAAAAGAAGGGCAAAAGAGCCCGGAATTGGTCGTCAATACCGGCAGCCGGCCGTCGTCAAATAACGCTCCAACGATCACGTCTTTTTCACCAACTCGCGGGACCGTAGGACGCGTCGTCACAATCCGGGGAACCAACTTCAAAGGCGATCCAGTCGGGGGAGGTAATTCAGGCGGTTTGGTACGTATCATGCCTCTCGGCAACTCGATTACCCGTGGACTCCACGGCTCCACGGACAATGCCGGCTATCGCAACGATCTAGCCGAACTTTTAGACTCAAAAAGGATAAAGTTTAATTTTGTCGGCTCACGTGACGACGGAGTGGGGTTTGATAACGACCATGAGGGACATGGCGGCATTCGCGCCGATCAGGTTTTGGCGGCTCTCGATAATTGGTTGAATGTCAATCCGCCGGATATTGTTTTGCTGCACATCGGGACAAACGATATTTCAAATGGCGACGGGGCGCAAAGCACGGCGAACGAAATCGGCCGTATTTTGGATACAATACGGGCTTTCGACGCAAATGTGATCACGATTCTTTCCAGCGTCATCCCGCGAAGGGATTCGAAAAATTCTGAGAACGACGCTCTTAACAATTTGATTTCGGATTTGTTTAGGCAAAAACGAAAAGCCGGATATCGTTTGTATTATGCCGGCAACAATGAAGCTTTCACGGCCAATTCGACATGGGCGAATGCCTACATCGCTGATATCGTCCATCCCAACGACCGGGGATACGCAGTCATGGCTGGCGTCTGGTTCGACGTCTTGCGTGGCATCTTAAACAGCTCGGATCAACTGCAAGTGGCGTTTAACGGTGTGGCAGCGACAAATATCATCCGCGATTCGAGCACGAAATTGCGAGCCTATGTGCCGCTTGGGGCTTCAACCGGGAAAATCAGCGTGACCACGAAACAGGGTGCCGGATTCAGCAGCCGGAATTTTGTCGTGACCGGCGGCGCCACCGCGACGCTGGCTTTCGCCGAGCCGACTATCGGGAAAAACTGGCTTCCGGGCAGCACCCATAGTCTCACCTGGACCGCTTCCTCCGGCGTGAAACGAGTCACTTTGGACTACTCCACAGATTATGGACAAAATTGGCAGCCCATTTCACAAAACATCCCGAACACCGGAAGGGTCTCCTGGCAATTGCCCGCTTCCTTGCAGGGCTCCGGTTTGATCCGGGTGTCTTCGACTCATGAATCCGGAGATGTCTCCGAAAGTGTCGCAAAGTTTACCATGGCAAAACCCGAAGCTTCTCTAAACCTGCCGAATCTGGGACAAATGAAACGAGCCGCTTTCGGCCAAACCGCTATCGGGACTTCCGCTTCTCCTGACATCAATCGCGACGGCAACGTCGATATTTTCGACATTCTGGAATTCCTCGACTCCAACATAGACGAACATTTTTATACTCGAGCGCGCTCAGGAGCAGTCGAATTGCAAAAAGACGCTTTTGTTAAAATTAACGTATCTGACATTCAGAAAACCACGGGATCTTTTGTCACGGCGCCGGTATGGGTGCAAAGTGATGCGCCGATTCGAGGTTTTCAGTTACAGCTCCGCTTGGACGGCGCGGCTACTGCCATTTTGCCTCCGGTGTTACAGTTACAGAATCACAACGTGATGTTGTCTTGGTCGATTTCGGAGAATACCATCGATATCATCGGCTATGTGAAACGCGAAGAAAGCGCTTTCAACATGAAGGGAGCTTTGTTGAAAGTGTTCGCTGAATTGCAGACCACAACCCCCGTAGAAATACAGTTTGAAGTGACAAAGGCTATGTTTGTCACAAAAGATCATAAAGCGCTTGCAGTAGAAATCGAGCAGCAGGCTACGTCGACAAAACAAATTCCCGAAGAGTTTCAGTTGTCTCAGAACTATCCCAATCCCTTTAATATAACCACTCGCATCAACTTCAGTTTGCCGGAGAAGAGCGACGTGTCCCTTCGCATTTATAATTTGAAAGGCGAGCTGGTTCGTACGTTAGTTCAGGGGAAAAAGGAGCCGGGTCAGTATCGTATTCTTTGGGATGGGAAAAACGATCGCGGCCGGATTGTGGCCTCGGGCCTTTATATTTACCGCGTCAAAGCCGGCAGGTGGGAAGATTCGAAAAAGCTGACCTTGCTGAAGTAGTCCTAGCACGGCGAAGCCAAAGTCATCACCAAGTATAAGGAAGGTATAAGGAAATAAGGTTTAAGGGAATAGGGGAAGGGCTGCTCTATTTCCCTATAGCCCTATTCCCTGACCCGGACAAGCCGGAACCAAAAAGGCCATAAGTCTTTATGGCAAAGTACCTGAATCGTGAAGTCCAGGGTTTTTGAAAAGTTTAGAAAAAAATATGTCGCTGTAACTACACAGGACTGTTGTTTACAGCTATGGCTGATAATATCTTGCTAAAAAATGACAGGACTTCACGATTCAGGTACTTATTACCTTATTTCCAGAACCCCGGAAACTTCATCTGAAATCTGATCAAACTTTTGCACAAAAATGCAAAAGTTCAGATGCTCAAGCACCCGTCCTCGGGTGCGTTTGGCGTTTTGTAAAAATAATAGATTACGACGCCCCGGGGACGGGGCTTAGAGCTTATTTCTGAGTTTTCGTT